>CAYMZL010000417.1:0-2645 GCA_964394825.1 uncultured Dehalococcoidia bacterium
ACGTGGATAGCATCCAGATTATCTACAGTATCCTGGAGCAGGACCCGGCCAAGGACCTGATGAAACTGGCCGCGGAACACGAAGTTGGCCTGCTGTCCCGGGTGCCCCACGCGTCCAACACCCTTACCGGGGAGTTCGACCGTGGACTGCCTACCTTCGACGCCGACGACCACCGGGCCCACCGCAAGAACGAGTGGTTGGAGGAGGCGATGCAAAAGGTCGGCCGGGTCCGGTTCCTGGTGCAGGAAGACTCTAGGACCATGGCCCAATCGGCGATCCAGTTCGTGTTGAAGCAGCCGACCATCATCTCGGTGCTGCCCAACTTCACCAATCTGGCCGAGCTCAAGGAGTACACCGGTGCGTTGGAGACTCCGGGACTGACCGACGAGGAGCAGGCGAAGTTGGACGAGTTGTGGGACCACGGCTTCGATATTGCGGAACCGGAGCCCCAATTCCGCGAGATTTAAGGGCTGGCAAAAAGCGCCCGCATACGCCGGGTGGACCGGCTTAAAACCTGGCGAATTCTATAATTATTGGCCGGAACGTTACGCAATTCGTACCCATTAGGCGTACATTCCGGCCATATTTATTTTCGTTTCAAGTTGATTTGTCCGGTGGGTACGTGATATATAGTCCGGTGGTCGATGCCGGGGCCGCCGCCTTCGGCAAGGGGGTCTAGCAGCCCGCGAGGGCATAGGCGAGTTGGGAGGACGGTGCCCATGACCATACAGGCGCCACAGACCGTGAAGCTTGTTTACCGGTTCGATGAGGGGAACGCCTCAATGGCGGACCTCCTGGGGGGCAAGGGAAGCAACCTATGTGAGATGGCCCGGTTGGGGCTGCCGGTCCCTCCGGGTTTTGTTATTTCCACCCAGGTGTGCCGGGACTACCTGACCATGAACCAAACCCTTCCCGAAGGGCTTGAAGATTCGGTCAGGAAGAATATCCAGCATCTGGAAAAGTCCATCGGCCGCAACTTCGGCTCAACTTCAAGTCCGCTCTTGGTGTCCGTGCGCTCCGGGGCGCGCGTCTCCATGCCGGGGATGATGGACACCATCCTGAACCTGGGGATCAACGACCAGATAGTGGAAGGGCTGGCCTCCATGATGGGAGACGCTCGCCCGGCCTACGACGCCTACCGCCGCTTCATCCAGGTCTACTCGGAAGTGGTCATGGAAGTGGAAGCGGAGGCCTTCGAGCGGGTCTTGTCCGAGCATAAGCAGAAGGCGGGTGTGGCCCAGGACCACCAATTGACCGCTGGGCAACTGCAATCCGTGGTGGCCGACTTCAAGAAGGTGGCCAGAGACGCCGCCGGGTACGAGCCACCCTCAGACCCATGGGAACAGTTGATGGCGGCCGTGGAGGCAGTGTTCCGCAGTTGGAACACCCCCCGGGCCATCATCTACCGCGACCACAACAAGATCGACCACGACATGGGCACCGCCGTGACCATCATGGCCATGGTATTCGGCAATCTTGGCCCCTCCAGCGGGACCGGCGTCCTATTCACCCGTAACCCGTCCACCGGCAAGGCCCAGGTCTACGGCGAGTTCCTGACCAACGCCCAAGGCGAGGACGTGGTAGCCGGGGTCCGCACCCCGGAGCCCATCGCCAGCCTCCGTGACGTGCTGCCCGATTGTTACGGTCAACTCATGGACCTGGCCGAGAACCTGGAGACCCATTACACCGACGTACAGGACGTGGAGTTCACCATCGAGAACGCCAGGCTATTCCTGCTGCAGACCCGTAATGCCAAGCGCACGCCCCTCGCGGCGGTGAAGACGGCGGTGGATATGGCCAACGAGGGACTGATCAGCCAGTCCCAAGCCCTGCGCAGAGTGGACGCGGAAGAGATCGCTCACCTACTGGTTCCCCAATTCCCGGACGACCTTTCGGAAGGAGAATTGGAGGACAGGTTCCTGGCCCGCGGCGCCCCCGCTTCCCCTGGGGCTGCCTCGGGGACCGTTTGTTTCGACGCCAGCAAAGCCGCCAAGTTGGCTGACGCCGGCGTGGCGGTGATTCTGGTGCGCCCAGAGACCAAGCCCGACGACATCCAAGGAATCATAGCGGCCGTGGGCGTCGTCACCAGCCGCGGCGGGGTGACCAGCCACGCGGCAGTGGTCACCAGGGGGCTGGGCAAGCCCTGCATCGTTGGTTGTGAGGGGATCCAGGTCGACTTGGAAGCCGGTCTGTTCACGGCCGGCGGAAAGACCGTCCGTGAAGGTGCGCAGATCAGCATGGACGGGACCTCAGGGTCGGTCTATCTTGGGGAACTAGATACCGTCAATCCCAGCCTGGACGACCTGCCGGAAGCCAACGAGTTGCTGCGTTGGGCCGACCAGACCCGCAAACTGGGGGTCATGGCCAACGCCGATACTCCGTCAGATGCCGCCCAAGCCCTCATCATGGGTGCGGAGGGCATCGGCCTCTGCCGCACCGAACACATGTTCTTGGACCCCAAGCGGCTGCCCGCCGTCCGGCAGATGTTGCTGAACGCGGAGTCCGCCGAGGCCTGGCGGAGGCAGAACAACGACCGGGTATTCCGGGCGGAGAACGAAAAGGACGCACCTCAGGCTGTGATTGATTTTTACGAGGCCCTGGACCAGGTCCGGGAGCTTCAAACGGGCGATTTCAGCGGCATTCTG
>CAYMZL010000418.1:0-2075 GCA_964394825.1 uncultured Dehalococcoidia bacterium
ACCTCCATCAGCACCGTGGTGTCCGAGTTGGTTATGGCCTCGCGCAGGTCGTCGATGCCGTAGACCCTGGGCAGGATGGTCAATCGCTGGCCGTGGGTGACCAGGGGCATGCCGGAGCTGGCCGCCGCCGCCATCACGGACGAAACGCCGGGGATGACCACCACGCCCAGTTCCGGGACCACGGCCTTGACGCTCTCCAGCACGTTGAAGAACTCGCTGTAGAGCATGGGGTCGCCCTCGGTTATAAAGGCCACGTCCCTGCCCTGATGCAGATGCTCCGCGATCTCTTCGGCCGCGTCGGCCCAGGTCTGCGGGCTGACCGGCGTGGCGTCATCGGACGGTATGGTGATGGCCAGGAACTCCGGTTTCGCCGCCTCTAAAACGCCGCGGACCACGTTGAGCGCGTAGCTCTCTTTGCCGTCGTCCAATTGGGTGAAGCAGATCACCGCCACGCTTTGAAGTGTCCGCTGCGCCTTGATGGTCAAAAGCTCCGGGTCGCCGGGGCCCACCCCGATGCCGTAGAGGCTGCCCTGATTGATTTTTGCGCCGCTGGTTGTCATCTATTGGCTACTCTGACTGCGTATACCGCAGTGCTTATGGGATCGATCCAATGGATCAAAGCTCTTGGGCCATGACCCAGTCGTAGATATGCATGGTAGCAAAACAATCGTCTTCGTTGTAGACGATGATCTTGTCCTTGGCGGTCCGGTCCGTGCTACCGGACTCGACATACTTCATATAGAGGGCCATTGACCCAACCCCGGTCACGTCGTCCTGCCGCCACGTGAAGCCCAGGCACTTGGCGATGACCTTCAGCGACTCCCCATAGGCGGGGAAGGCGTAGCCCTTGGTGGCCCAGGGAAACAGGTCTTCCAACCGGTCCAGCACCACCGCCGCCAACCGCGGGTCGACGCCGTACCGCTCCACCATCTTATTGAGATGGGTTCGCTCGTAATGGTGCCAGTGGTAGAAGACGGGGTCCTCCAGGGAATCGGCCCACCGGAGGAAGTCGTTCAGATTGTCGTCCTCTTTGTCGAATGACTCGGCGAAAAATCGCTTGTATTGGGCCGGTCCGCCGGGGGTGCGGTAGACCGCGCCGATGAGGTAGTTGACCATCTCGAGGCCGTCAACCTCATCCTGGTCCTGGGCGCCTTCAAAGTCGAAGAACACCTCGGTCTTGCCCCTGCGCAATTCGGAGAGTTCCCCCCGCCGCAGCGGTTTCTTCCCCTGAATCGCCTGGGCCGAAACCACCATCTTCTTGGCCGTAGCCGCTCCGATCCGTCTAACGCTAACCAGTTCAGTCTCATTGGCCGAGGCGATGCTCTCCAAGGTCGCGTATCCGGCTGCCACCAGGTTGGTGCGGACCGACGCGCCGACGCCCGAGATCAAGGAAACGTCATTGGCCGCAACAGCCTGACCGTCGGCATACGACGCCCAAGGCCAACCGGCGGCGCCGTAACAGAAATCGACTGGTTTCCCTCCCGCTATCTCTCTGACATCTTCCAGCACTTGGTCCAGCCGCCGGCTCACTTCCGCCATCGTCACCGGAATAACGTCGAAGTCGCGGTTGACCATCTGGAACACGGGAGGCTCGTAACCCTGGACCAGCCCCAGCACCCGGTTGTACAACGCTCCCTGCAATATCTGAGACTCACGCAACTTGCGGGACGACTTGATCTCGATCACGCGGTAACTGAAATCGCCGAAGTCTGATGGAACTCCATCGACCCGCTCCAGGATGTCCGGGCGTCCGGTCAGTCCATGGGGCCAGCAGATCAGGGGCATGTTCTTGAGGAACTCCCATCCCTCCGCCATCACTTCCAAAGAACGGAGGAAGCCCTCTTCCTCGTCCGTGAAGATCTCCTGGACGCCGCCGGGATACAGCCGGTCGTTGACCTCGTCCTGATGAGCGTTGCCGGCGTCGAACAGGTGCTGCTGAAAGTCGTTCATTGGGTCTCTGGCGTCCGGAGGGGCGTGAAGGCTGCACCAGAAGGTGATGGGCGATTCCAGATAGGACTCGACCCAGCCGGCCCTGACGGCCCCGCTGCCGGCGCCACTGGTGAGCTGACGATAGA
>CAYMZL010000418.1:2085-2634 GCA_964394825.1 uncultured Dehalococcoidia bacterium
ATAGCCGCACCGGCCGGTCCCCCAAGCGAAATTGGCTACGTTGAAAAACGGGCGCCGAAAAATCTGGGCGCCGGGATGACTGGGGGCTGGATTACCGGACCACCACGTTGACCAACCGGCCGGGCACGTAGACCGTTTTAATCACCGACTTGCCCTCGGTGTAGGTCTGGACCCGGGGACTGGCCAGCGCCAGATTCTGGGCTTCGGACTCCTCGATGCCCGCCGGGACCTCCAGCTTGTCCCGCACCTTGCCGTTGACCTGGACCACCAGAGTGATGATATCTTCGGCCGCCAAGTCATCGTCCCAACTGGGGAAGTCCTGTTGGTGGATGCTGTAGGGATGACCGTTCATCTCCCAGAGCTCCTCGGTCAAATGAGGGGCCATGGGAGCGAGTAATAGCAGCAATATCCCGGTGCATTCCCGCCAGGTCTCGGCGTCGATGCTTCCGTCGGCCCAGACCCGGTTGAGATGGTTGGTCAATTCCATGATCGACGCGAAGGCTGTGTTGAACTTGAACCGGTCCAGGTCGTTCTGGCACTTGCGAATGG
>CAYMZL010000419.1:0-2633 GCA_964394825.1 uncultured Dehalococcoidia bacterium
TCGGAATAGGGTGTGCGCACCTCGCGCTCAAAGCTCAAATCAGCCAAAGACCGCTTCCTCCCGGTGCATTAATGCCTACGGCCTGATGTGTCCCTTGCCAATTATGACCCATTTATATGACGTTAGCTCCTTCAAGCCCATGGGCCCGCGGGCATGGTACTTCTGGGTGCTGATGCCCACCTCCGCGCCGAGGCCGAACTGCCCGCCATCAGTGAACTGGGTGCTGGCGTTGACGTAGACCGCGGCCGCGTCCACCTCGTCCAAGAACCTGATGGCTGCCGCGTCGTCCTCGGTGATGATCGCCTCGGAGTGACCGGATCCGTAGGTCTCGATGTGCTCCAGCGCGTCGTCCAGGGAGTCCACCACCTTCACGGCGGCGGTGAGGGAAAGGAACTCCTTGCCCCAATCGTCCTCGTTGGCCGGCAGGGCCGCGTCCGGCGCGTCAGGTCCCAGGATGCTGAGGGCCCGCTTGTCGCAGTGCAACTCCACGCCCGAAGCGGTCAGCTCCTTGGCGATGAGCGGCAGTCCCTCGGCGGCGACTTCCGAGTGGACCAGCACGGTGTCCAGGGCGTTACAGATGGAGGGACGCCTGACCTTGGCGTTGTGGACGATCTCGGCCGCCATCTTCAGGTCGGCTGACCGGTCCACGTAGGTATGGCAGACCCCGATGCCGCCGGTGACCGCCGGCATGGTGGCGTTCTCGGCCACGAACTTGACCAGACCCGCGCCGCCCCGGGGCACCAGCAGGTCGATGTATTCGTTCATCTTGAGCATGGCGTCCACCAGCGTCCGGTCCGGATTGTCCACGAACTGGACGGCGTCCTCGGTCACGCCGGCGTCCGACAGGGCCCTCCGCAGCAGGGCCACCAGCGCCGTGTTGGAGCGGATGGCCTCCTTGCCGCCCCGCAGGATGCAGGCGTTGCCCGACTTGAGACAGAGTCCGAAGATGTCCACGGTCACGTTGGGCCGGGACTCGTAGATGCTGCCCACCACTCCCAGAGGCACCCGGCGGCGGCTGGTGACCAGTCCGTTGGGCATGGTGGCCGTCTCGATGACCTCGCCCACCGGGTCCGGCAGTTCGGCGACCCGCTGGACCTCGTCGGCGGTGCCGTTCAGCCGCTCCCCGGTCAGCAGCAACCGGTCCAACAGGGACTCTTCCAGCCCGTCAGCTTTGGCTTGTTGGTAGTCCTGTTGGTTGGCCTCCAGCACGTCCGCCTGGCCGGACCGGAGCAGTCCGGCCAGATTGAGCAGCACCCGGTCCTTGTCCTCAGTCGACAACCGGGCCAACTTCCGGGCGGCCTTTCTGGCGGCTTGGCCCAGGGCGTTCAGGTCTTGAACTGTCTTGGTGGTCATCTTGTTTTCGGTCCTATTAACCAATGGCCTATAGGAGGACCAGGTTATTCCGGTGCACCACTTCCTGGCCGTAGTGGTAGCCGAGGGTCTCTTCGATGCGGTCCGAGCGCAGCCCTTGAATCTTGGCTATGTCCCGGGCCGCGTAGTTGGAGATGCCGCAGGCGATCCTATTGCCCTCGGAATCCACCACGTAAACGGACTCGCCGCGGTCGAAATCGCCCTCCACGGACTTGATGCCGGCGGGAAGCAGGCTGCGGTGGTTGTCCAACAGCGCCCCGGCCGCTCCTGCGTCCACGATGATCTTGCCCCGCTGGGAGATGCCGCTCAGCATCCACCGTTTGCGGGCCTCCATCTTGCCTTCGGCGGGCTTGAAATAGGTGCCCACCGGCTCGCCCCGCGCGGCACGGAGCACGGCGTTCTCGGCCCGGCCGTGGCACATCACCATGGGGATGCCCGACGCCGTGACCAGCTTGGCCGCTTCCAGTTTGGTGGCCATCCCGCCCCTGGCCCAAGGTTGTAGTTCCTCCCCGGCCAGGGCCTCGATGGCGGCATCCACCTGGTCCACTTCGGCGATCAGGGTGGCATCGGGGTCGGTCTTGGGGTCCGCCGAATATAGGCCCCCGGTGTCGGTCAGGACCAGCAGCAGGTCGGCGTCCACCAGGTTGGCCACCAGGGCCGAGAGACGGTCGTTGTCCCCAAACACCTCGCCAATCTCATCGACGGCCACCACGTCGTTCTCGTTTAGCACCGGCACCACCCCCAACTCCAACAGCCGCTGCAAGGTGTTGCCCACGTTCAGATAGGACTGGCGGTTGGACAGGTCTGCGGTGGTCAGGAGAATCTGGGCGATCTGAGCGCCGTGGGAGGCGAACATCTCCTGGTAGGTGTGCATCAACCGGCCCTGGCCCACGGCGGCGAACACCTGTCGTGAGGAGATGTCGGGTCCCAGATCGCCACGGGACTGGCCCAAGACCGACCGGCCGGCTGCGATCGCGCCCGAGGTCACCAGCAGCGCTTCTCCCCCGGCGTCACGGACCTGGCAGACCTGACGCACCACGTCGGCCATCACCTCCGAATCCAATCCGGAAGGGCCGGTCAGGGCGCCGGTCCCGGCTTTGACCACGATGCGCCGGTAACGCAGGCCGCCGGACCCGGATTCTAGTTTGGATGAAGCCGAATCGGTAGAAGCCTTGTGATGCTGACTTGCTCTGGCCATAATCCGGGACTTTCGTGCTGAAACCTGGGGCAAAAAAATGGGCGGTCTGAGGCCGCCCCGCTCG
>CAYMZL010000420.1:0-702 GCA_964394825.1 uncultured Dehalococcoidia bacterium
TCGGCGGATTGGCGCCGGGGGCTGGCCGGACCAGGTCCCCAGCCGGCCCCTGGCATCAAAGGTTGCTCGATTATGGACAGGCTGCCGGACTGCCGGATGCGGCCACTTGGGTCAAGATTCGGCCCGTGTCGGCCCAGGTGTAACAGTAGGCGGTGCTGGGATCCCGCAGGAAGGCGGACAAGGTGTTGCTACTGCCGAAGTCGAAGCTATCGGTGATAAAGGCCGCGTTTGCTCCGGCGGTTACGGTGGTTAACGGGACGTCGGCCATCATGGTGTCGATGGCGGACTGGATGGAGTCCCACTCGGCGCTGGCGGCGCCCACGTCGCCACGGCCCGCGAACTGGACCACCAAGGGCACGATGACCGCGGCCAAAGCCACGATGATGCCAACGACGACCAGCAATTCAATCAGGGTAAATCCCTTTTGGCCTTCTGATCCTCTTCCCAGAGTTTTCTTCAATATATTTCGCATTAGTCTTCTTCTCCCGGAGGCTGTTTATCGCGTCGGTCCTGAGTGATTCGACGTTGACTCGATTATCCAGCGGAGTGATTAGATTGGTCTGTGATCTACACCTTTGATTCGGTGTGATAATTGTCACTTTTGAGGGCACGATCCAACCTGCCCCAAGCCCACACGGCAGCGTCGGTGCGGCTCCTACGGTCGCAACGGCTCGGCGCCCGTGGAGGCTGACCGGTCCACTT
>CAYMZL010000420.1:712-2624 GCA_964394825.1 uncultured Dehalococcoidia bacterium
TTCCGGCCCTCTCACTCACTCTTATGTTTTGCCGTCTGTCTCCGAGTCAGCGATAACGGGAGTGGGTTCGAGTCCCTCTCCCGGCGCCAACTTTTTAGGCACGAAATAGGCCCCTGAGTTATTTCAGGGGCCTTTGGATCATGGGAGATTCGCGGGTTAACTACCACGGGGTTAGAAACGTGCGAAAACGACCCGTCCAGGAGTGGTTAGAACCTTTTTTCGATCTGTTGCCACCGGTATTTCACCCTCACCGTCTACCGCGCCGCCTGCTCGCTCATCTTGGGCGCCCCCCTGCGCACCAACGCGTACCAGACGGTCGTCGCCAAGCTAATACCGGCAGCACCCGTGATGGCCACTTCCCAGCCCAACTGTCCGGCGGCCAACGCCAGCGGGAAGGCCCCCAGAAAGTGGAACCCGGGCGTGAACTGCAGTATCCCCATCACTCGTCCCCGCACCTCGGCAGAAGACTCCAGCTGGATCATCGTGGTAGCTAGAGGCCAGACCATGCCCACTCCCACCATGCCTACGAGCAGGAAAAGCACCCATGAAGCCCAGAACCAGCTCGACCAGGCAAAAAGCGTAAGCACCACCGTGAAAACCAACAAACTCAACAAGAGCGTGCGGTAGACGTGGGCTCTCCCAATGGCCGGCAGGATTAAACTGCCGATCAACGATCCGATACCCGAGCCAAGGAATAGCAGCCCGACCCCTGCCGCGCCGGTTCCGAGAACGTCCTTAGCCATAGCCGGAACGACCTGCATGTGGGACATGCCGAATCCGCCGAAGGCGCAGGTGATGACGATCACCGTGAGAACCATCGGATTATTCTTGATATAGACCAGGCCATCCGAGAAGTTCCTGAACACGGACTGGGTCGCGGCGGGCAAGGACCGGCGAATGCGCCCAATCTTGCCTACGAAGGCCACACTCACTATGTAGCATCCAGCGATGGCGAACAGGCTTGCGCCCACTCCCCACACCTCGATTATGACCCCAGCCACGGGGGGACCGACGATTCGTCCAGCGTGGACGGCCATGCTCTGCATCGCCACGGCGTCTAATATCGACTGTTGTTCGACCAAGTCGCCGATCATCGTCATCCTGGCCGGCATGCTTATGGACTGAACAGCACCCATCAATACAGCGGCTGTGTAGACGTGCCAAATAGACACCAGGTTGGCGACAGCCAAGAAGGCCAACGCCGCGATGACTCCACCCACTATCGCTTGAGTCAACATCAATATGTAACGGCGGTCGAACCGGTCTGCGATGACTCCGGCCACAAGAAGCAACGACACGTTTGGGGCGCCGTAGAGGAAAATGACCAGACCCAACTGTGCGGACGATTCGGTGACCTCCAGCACCAGCCAACCAATCACCAGGAACTGGGTGCCTTGGGCGAGCGCTTGGGTGGAGCTGCTCAGCCAGTACCAGCGAAATGCGCCTTCGCTCCAAACCGTAGAAATCCGGCGTCGATAGCCGGACTGGCCTGACGTGGCCTCGGCGGTCTCGGGTGCCGGCAATTACCGGACTCCGGGCTTAGGAATGTTGCCGTCTAAGGTTTCCATATCACATGACTCCTGGAAAATGCCGCTGCGTGAATAAATAGGTGCTTGGCCCGCCGACATATTTTTGCAACAAACCGCCATCATTACCGCAAAGTCTGTCGTTTCGATTCCTAACCACCGGGTCCTTCCAGCAGCCAGCGGGCCAAGGATGGCTCGATCTCCTCGCACCCTTCCAGGTGCAGGTCACGTCTCAGGTGACCGGCGCCGCCGGTGGGAATCCCGGGTCCTGGGTCGATCACCAGGCATATTTGGTCCTGCCCTTGCGGCAATATGCAACCAGCCGGGCGGAATTAGCAACGCTGATTTTTGCGGCCAGAGACCAGGGACCACCCTGCCGAATAACA
>CAYMZL010000421.1:0-2612 GCA_964394825.1 uncultured Dehalococcoidia bacterium
AGGAAGCCGTCTTGATGGGAAGGGTGTTTGACCGGGTGCTGGCCGCCGGGAAGTAGCGGTTTTTCCACTCCTGCAATCGTCTTCAGCTCCTGCCGTTGTAAAAAAGACCCCGCACGGAATCACCGTGCGGGGTCTCATCTTGCGAGGATTAAGTGCTGACCGGATTTACGAGGATTAAGGGCCGCTCAGAACGGTATCGATCACGTCGGCGGACAAGGGCGCCACTTCCACGCCCAATTTGCGGCTTAGGGCCTCGGCCAGGGCAGTCCCAAGGGCCTTGAGCTCCCGCCGGTCCAGCTCCGGCAGCCAGTCCAACGCCTGGGCCAGGTCCACGCGGTAGCGCTTGGGGTATTTGGCGTTGCTGCTACCGATGCAACGGAAGCGGATGGGGGTGGGAGGCATGGTGGAGAACTGGTTCTCCATGCAGGCCGTGCGTCCATCATCGGTCCACCACCAAAACACCGTCGCCTCTACGGGTTCGGGAGTGAATGGTTGGCGGTCGCGGCTGCGGCGCTTGCGGGCCGGTTCCGGCGTGATGGGATCCGCGACTGCGGCGGAACCGTCTTTGGGGCGTTCTATGGCCAAAGTCATAGTTCCTCGGCCGGACTATATGGGACGGGTACCCGGTCCGGTTCGGCGATTTTACGGGTAAGAGAATTACCGGAGTGTTACGGCGGTCTTGAAAGGGTTAACCCCGGACCAAGAATACGATCCCGGACACCAGCAGCATGGCGGTGATTATCCTGGGGAACACCTTTTCCGGCGCCTTCTTCAGGATCAATCTCCCCAGATAGGCGGCGGCGGCGGCGATGGCCCCCAATCCGATGCCCAGCAGCAGGACCCGCAGGGTCAAGAGGTCGCTGGCGCCGAAGATGATTAGCTTGGGCACCTGGATGATTCCCATCCCCAGGGATGACGTGCCTAAATAGGGGCTGGCCGCCAGGCCGTAGGCCAGGTAGAAGACGGCAGCGAACGGCCCCGGAATGCCCAAGAAGGCGGAGCCGAATCCGGTGGCCGCGCCCAGAGGCGCGAAGCCCCAGAGCTTCATGGTGAAATCACGCCCGGTGGGCAGCCGGGTATAGACGACGAAGAGGAGCATCATCACGCCCAAGATGCGCACCAGAACGGTGGTGTCTATGGAGATGAAGATGAAGCTGCCCAGGACGGACAGCGGCAACGCACCCAGGGCGAAGTGACGGGCCACCGGCCAGTTGATCCCATCCCGGTGGAGCCAGACCCTGGACGCGGTGCTGAGCAGTTGGGAGATGGAAAGTATGGGTATGGCCTCCCGCACGCCGAAGACCCAGACCAGGACGGGAAGGGCCACCACCCCGCCGCCGAACCCGGCCACCCCGGCGATGGTGAAGCCAACCGCCGTCGCAACCACGACGGCGACGATCTTTATCAACTCTTCCAATATTTAGACGCCCAAAAAAAGGCCCCGTCCACAGAGATGGACCGGGGCCGAATCACCGAGTTTAATTTTAGTTATTCAGCTTGATTTGGCAACGCTGCCGACTGCCGACGCCCAGGGAGGCAGGGGGACGCTAGATCTTACCGCCGCAACCGGGACCCGAGTGAGCGGGGGCCTGATCCGGCGCACTGGCGGCGGCGGGCACGACCGCGGCAACGGTCAGCAGTACCACGAAAACCAACGGAATCAGAAATCGGCGCATATCCCACCTACCATATTTCATATGCCTAGCATGAACTTGAGCCCATTCTAAAGGCCGCCGCCGGTAGCGTCAAGGAGTAATCGCCGGTATCAGCCGCAGCCAATAGCCCTACGGCTGAGCGTTCAGCGCTTCTTCCCTCCCGTTGACCTAGGCGGGGAGCAAAAAGAATACAACGCGGACTCTGCATCTTACAGTTCCCTAGTGCATCCAACTTGACTGTTCGATAAGTTCTTGATCGGTCGGAATCAGTCAACTCATAAACCTGCATTTGGAGGCAAGACATGCCCATCAGTAAGGCAATTTGGATGCCTGGATTATTTGCCGTAATCGCATTGGTCCTGATGGCCTGCGGCGGTTCCGACCCTACGGCCACTCCATCGCCACCGCCAACTGTATCGACTGCGGCTGCCTCTAGCTCCACGTCGGCGTCGGCAGACTTGAGTGCAAAGGAGGAGGAATATCTGAGCTCGGTCAAGAGTGCCGAGTCTTTGTCGTTCGCGATATTTGCTGGTTTCCGGCAGGCTTTTGCCCAGAGCTACCCTACGCGGGAGGCTCTGCTGGCCGCGCTTCTGGAAGCCGGTGTGGGCACCCCGTTTCTCCCTAGATTGGCCGCTTTGGAGGTTCTTAACCCGCCGGAGCGCTTCCGTGAAGACCATCGGATCTGGCTGGAAGCCACCAGAGAATTGGCCCGGCTTGACGCGGAAGCAGCGGAAGCGGTCAGGGATAACGATGCGGTCAAATTTGTGCTTTACAATGGTCAACTCGGCGAGGTCACTACCCGCGCCCGGCTCGCACTCTCTCCCATCTTTTGCCAGAGCACTGCCGCCGACCCACAGGCGGCCTCGGGATGCGTCCCAACAGGATCGGCCTTCGAAGGAGAATATGACAACCGGTTAAATGAACTCCTGCGGGATTTCCTGCCACAATTTGCCTCCC
>CAYMZL010000422.1:0-2611 GCA_964394825.1 uncultured Dehalococcoidia bacterium
CCGCTGCGTGGTCCTCCCTTTCCGCCAAAAGGAAGTGATCGAAAGAGTCCATCCAACGCCCGGTCTCTTGGAACCAGGTCGCGGCCTTCAGGTGAAGGTTGGTCTTCCCATTGGCGGCTGCATCCAACTCGTTCTTTAGATGCTCCCGCAAAAGGCTGTGCAGCACGTAGGAGTCTTCCCCGGTCTTAATGACCAGTGGGTTGCTCTCAGAAAGCTCCTGCAGCACGGTTTGCGCTTCAACGCCGCCTAAAATGTGGTCACAAATGGCTGGGTTGAGTTCGTCAAGCACACTGGTGCGAACCAAGAAATCCCGGACATTTGGGGCCTCTCGGTCAAGGACTTCATTGGCGAGATAGTCAATCAAGAGGTCATCGTGAAGATCGAATTGGGGAGCCTCTGGATCGACCAATTGTCCAGGCGTGGAGATGGCGAGGATCGCGGCCCACCCGCGTGAGCGGTGCCAGGCGAGGTCGGACTGCGCTGAATCAAGAGTGATTCCGTGGGTCGCGGCGAAGAAGTCGTGCACCTCTTGCTGGGTGAAGCGCAGATCATCGGCCGTAAACAGAGCTGCGAGCCGGTTCGCGAAGCGGCGGGAGAGGCCGTGGAAGGGAAGCCGTTGCCTAGTTGCGATTAGAAAATGCAGGCTGTCGGGCAGCTGAGAGGTAAGCGCCTCAAGAAAAGCAATGGCGGCCGGCTCGCCTAAAACCTCGTGTACGTCGTCGAGGACGACCAGGGTATAATCGGAAACCCAATCTGCGATGTCCGAAAGGAAAACCTGGGCGAGTTCCTTCGCCTCGGGTTCGCCTGCTACACCCACGTCCAAAAAGCCTAGGGTCTGCCGGCCGAATTCGGGGTACCTTGCTGACAAGGAAGCGACGAGACCGTGGGCCAGAGTCCGTAAGTCGCGGTCCACCGGGCTCACCTGATACCAGCAAACAGGGAAATCGAGTTCAGCGGAGAACTGGCCGAGCAACGTGGTCTTGCCCATGCCCGCTCCAGCCTGGACCACAACCAATTGGCAGCCTACGCTTTGGTGCAGGCGGTCCAGCAACCGGCGCCTTTGTATCAGGTCCGGCCGCAGACCCGGCCCATTTGTCTTGGCTGCGTCAAGTCCTATCGCAATCGACATACGCCAATCTAAGGAAGGCGTCTAGTATGAATGCCGGTAGTCTGCAACTTAAACTAGGGCATTTACGCCTTTCCTCTTCCCCCGACGGTATTCTAACATTTCAATGGGGTTCCCACGAATTGAGTACTGAATCCGCTTACTATTTGAGCAACTATGCCGGAATGCTTTGGAACTTCGGCTTGTTATTACTAAAATGGTAATGAAGATATCCATGCGCAATGAGCCGAATACCAGTCGAGTCCCATGAAAATTCCGGCGTCCGTGTGAATGGTCTAAGGTTGGCAACCATATGGGGCCAAGGGAAGCGAATCGTAGTCAAATAAAGAGGCCGCCGGTCAAGGCGGCCTTTAGCAGCCACGACACGCCGCCAGCCTCGATCAGCTTACCAGCGAATTTATTTAGTGTCTGTATTCTTGTAGTGGGATCAGGTGTTCACTATTTGCAAAAGCCGTTGGTTCCCAGTTTGCCTGGCAAGTGACGAAACGCCGCAATGAGCTGGACGGGCGGGGGAGGGTCGAACGACGCCTGATACACAGGCTGGTGATCGTGTTGACCGGAGTGGCAACGATTACCCAGGACAGGCTATTCCCTTGCGATCAATATCAGCCAACCGATGAGCCGGTAAGCCACACCGCCGAGACTCCTGTTAATTGAGTTGAGCAATGGATTTCTCAACTTCACCGAGCAGACTGTCCATTCGACGTCATTTGACGCCAACATCGTCGTTCCGGCGCAGGCCTGAACCCAGAGAGGCTGCCCTGAGGCAGGTAGGGGCACGGCATTGCCGTGTCCCTACTTTTTCAAACGCGCGGCTGCTAAGAAGAACTGCGGTGCCTGCATTCCGGCGAAAGCCGGAATGACGGAGACCGGATGGCGTGATTGGTATGAGGGGCTACGGCAGCTGGATCCCGCCTTCGCCGGAATGACCAGGGTGGGCAACCTGGTTTCTTAGGGCTATTTGCGGGGTAAGTTAGTCTCGAAACAGGTCCTTCACCCGGTCCAAGATCCGGTTGCTGACTTCGTACTTGGTCAGCAGGGGCAGTTCTTCAACGGCCAGGTCCCGGTCGATGATGGTGACTTTGTTGGTGTCGGAGCCGAAGCCGCTGCCCTCGGCGGTGATGTCGTTGGCCACGATCAGGTCCAGGTTCTTGCCGCCGACCTTGGCCTTGGCATTTTGGACCAGGTTTTCGCTCTCGGCGGCGAACCCAACCCGCACGAAATCTCCCTTGGCCGTCTTGAGGATGTCCGTGGTCTTGGTCAGGGGTATGTTCAACTCGTCGCCGGCCTTCTTGATCTTCTGTTCCGCTTCGACTGCCGGGCGGTAATCGGCCACCGCGGCGGCCATGACCAACGCGTCGGCGCCTTTGACGTGCTCTTGGACGGCCTCGTCCATCTGTTGGGCGGTGCGCACCCGGACCACCTTCACCAGGGCACGGTCAGGCATACTGGTCGGAGCGCTGACCAGCACCACGTCGGCCCCCC
>CAYMZL010000423.1:0-2603 GCA_964394825.1 uncultured Dehalococcoidia bacterium
GCAGCCAGGGTTTCCAGGCCGACGGGCCCGCCGTCGAACTTGTCGATGATGGTGGTCAGCAGCCGGTGGTCTGACTTGTCCAGCCCCAATTCGTCCACGTTGAGTTGCTCCAGCGCGGCCCGGGCCACCGGGCCGTCTATCCGGTTGTCGGCCTTGACCAGGGCGTAGTCCCGGGTGCGTTTCAGCAGCCGGTTGGCCACCCTTGGCGTCCCCCGGGACCGGGCGGCGATCAACTCCAGCCCGTCATGATCGGCGTCCGCCTCCAGGATGCGGGCGGAGCGCTCGACGATGACCTTCATATCTTCGGGTTCATAATAGTCCAGGCGGTAGACCGAGCCGAACCGGTCGCGGAGAGGGGCGCTCACCATTGAGAAGCGGGTTGTCGCGCCCACCAAGGTGAAGGGGTTGATCCTAAGATTCACGTTTCGCGCGGCCAATCCCTTGCCGACCATCCAAGATAGAAAGAAGTCTTCCATGGCCGAGTACATGACCTCTTCCACCACCCGGTTGAGCCGGTGCACCTCGTCGATGAAGAGCACGTCGCCGGGCTGGAGGCTGGTCAGGATGGCGGCCATGTCGCCGGCCCGCTCCACGGCGGGACCAGATGTCACCCGGATGGCCACGCCCATCTCGGCGGCGATGATGTTGCCCAGGGTGGTCTTGCCCAGGCCGGGAGGACCGTAGATGATCACGTGGTCCAGGGGCTCCTGGCGTATCTTGGCGGCCTGGATGGAGATGGAGAGGTTCTCTTTGGTATTGGCCTGCCCGACGAAATCCTCCAGCCGCTTGGGCCGCAAAGACACGTCCTGGTCTTCCTGCTGGAGATCGCCGGAAACCAGCCGTTCGGCCATCCTATCCTCCCGTCACCATTCTAGCCCCGCCGCCCAAATGGCCTGCAAGACGCCCAACCCATTTTAGCCGGGCCCCAGCCCCAAGGGTCAAGAATCGATTGTCACCGATTTACTCAACATACCTATTCAACGAACTTGCGAAAGACCAGGCAGGCGTTCTGTCCGCCGAAGCCAAAGGCGTTGGACAGCGCCACCCGGACATCCTTGGCCCGCGCCTGATTGGGCACGTAGTCCAGGTCGCATTCCGGGTCCGGGTCATCATAATTGACGGTCGGGTGAATCGTCGCCTCGGTGATGGTCTTCACGCAGGCAGCGGCGTCCAAGGAACCCGCGGCGCCCAGGGAATGGCCAATCATTGATTTGGTGGAACTGATGGGTATCTCATAGGCCAGATCACCGAACAGCCGTTTGATGGCCACGGTCTCCAGGGCGTCGTTCAGCGGGGTGGAAGTGCCGTGGGCGTTTATGTAGTCCACCTGGTCCAAGGGCGCCTGAGCGTCGGCCAATGCCATCCGCATCGCCTCCGCCGCGCTGGCACCGGACTCTTCGGGCTGCACCGGATGTCCGGCGTCGCTGGTGGAGCCGAACCCCGCCAACTCGGCCAGGATGTTGGCGCCCCGGCCCAGAGCGTGCTCCAGACTCTCCAGGACCATGACAACCGAGCCTTCCGAGGGTATGAACCCGTCCCGGCCGGAGTCAAAGGGGCGGCTGGCCTTCTCCGGCTCATCGTTCCTGGTGCTGAGGGCCCGCATCACCGCGAACCCGGAGAGGCCCAGCAAGCTGATGCCGGCCTCGGTGCCTCCGGCGAATATCACGTCGGCCGCGCCCCGCCGGATGACGGCCAAGGCCTCGCCCAGCGCCTGATTGGAGGCGGCGCAGGCGGTGGTGGCGGTGGAGTTGTAGCCGTGCGCTCCGATGTAGCGGCTCACGGCGGCGGCGGCCATATTGGGCAGGATCATGGGAAAGAAGAAGGGTGACATCCGCATCCCGCCGCGGTCGGCCAGGATGCGGCAGTTCTCCTCCAGGGTCGGGAACCCGCCGTTGCCGTTGCCCAGGATCACTCCCACCCGGTACGGGTCGTCCTTGGAGATATCGTACGACGCCGATTCCACGGCCTGGAGACTTGCGGCGACGGCCAGTTGGGTGAAGCGGGCCATCCTCCGCGCTTCCTTGTTGCCCATGTAATCAACGGGGTCGAAGCCGGTGACCTCACCGGAGATCTGGCAGGGATAGCCCGTTGGGTCGCAGAGGGTCATGGGCCCGATGCCCGATGTCCCCGCGGCCAGGTTCTTCCAGTATTCCTCGGGGTTCTCGCCCAGCGGGGTCATGGCCCCCATCCCGGTGATTACTACCCTAACCCGCTCATCAGCCACTGGAGATGCTCCTGTTCCTTCTATTCTTTCTGCCGCCCGAGCCTTCCAATATTTTATCCGTCCACTCTCTAGGGGCCTTGAGACCCCGGCGGAGCCAATTCCGGATATATCTCGGGTTTGATGCCCAGAACCGTCTCGCGGACCTCGGCGGCCAGAAACAGCGAGCCGGTGGCAAGCACCAAGTCTTTTTCTTCGGCCCAATCCAAGGCCATCTTGAGGGCGTCGGCGGACGTCGGCGCCTCCCTGGCCGCCGTACCCGCTTTGCCGAAGAGACCGGCTAGTTCAGCTGGCGTCAGTGAACGGGGATGGCGGGAAGCGGTGGCGAATATGGTATCCGCCTTTCCGCCAAGGGCTTGGACCATGCCCGCCACGTTCTTAT
>CAYMZL010000424.1:0-2597 GCA_964394825.1 uncultured Dehalococcoidia bacterium
GGCTTCGGCGCGTTCCATTGTCTCAAGGTCGGCCAGCGCCAGCTCCTCCAGCATCACCTTGACGTCGCGGCCGGGGTCAACGCCGCCCATGGGATGGAGCAAGGCGGGGTCGTCAAAGGCCCGCACCACCAACAGCAGCGCATCGGCGCCCTGGAGGATGTTCCGCTGGCGGCCGCTCAGTATCTGGTTGGCGGAGGCCGACTCCCGGTCCACGGGAGGCAGGTCCCAGTATCTTATCTCCGGGTGGACCACCTTCTTGGGGTGGTACATGCCATCCAAAACCGCCAGCCGGGGGTCGATGACTTTGACCACGCCGACCTGCATGGGCCCCGCGCCGCCCGCGCCGGCCGACGTGGAATGGCCTGCCGTCAGTGCGTTGAAAACCGTGGACTTGCCGCTCTGGGGCAGTCCGATGACCGCGATATCCATACCTGGATTATTAACCTCGTTAGTTTGGTTGCCAGACCGGTTAGCCGGCTAGTAGGACTGGAAGAGCTTGCCCCACTCGGTCTCCAGAGCGGCCTTGATGCGGCGGCGGCCCTTGGTCTTTAGCCAGTACCCGTTGTGGTAGAGATTGGACGCCAAGTAAGCCAAGCTCACTAGGGGAGTCCTGAGCAACATCTTCTCCAGCGGCTTCAAGGGGCCCCAATAAATCAGCTTCTGGCCCCGGCTGGCAAAGGTGTTTTCCACGCCCTTGAACTGCCAGTCCACCTGGCTGATGTCCTCACCGACAACGTTGATCTCGGACACGTCGCCGCAACCCAGGCCCCGTTCGTGGGCGAGGCGGATGAACTTGATACTCATGGGGTCGAAACCCATCATCTTGGCGGCCACGGCGTCGATGGCGACCTGGTCATTGCTGGCCAATATGCGGTTCTTGATGTGCCAACGCATCGCCCTGGGACCGGGGCCGTCGCCGGCGAATGTCCCGTCCATCACCGCGAACAATCCAGGGTGGATCTCTTTCTGGATGGCCAGAAGGTCCGTAAGCGTCTCATGGATCACCGAGTGGGTCCAATGGCGTTTGCGGTGGAGCAGCCCGCCGAAGGCGTTCTTCATGGCCCCGGTCATGGTGGTGAAGACGTGGGTCTTCATGGTCGGCAGATGGACGATGTTCGTTCCCGGAAAGGTCTCCGGGATCTGTATGCCCTCCGGAAATATGTCGTCCAGCACCAGCATCTCCGCTTTGGGTTTGTAGTCGATCCATCGGTTGGGCGGAGAGTCCAGGTGGATGTCCGGGAGACCGCACTTCTCCTGGGCGGCCTTGTGCTTGTTCTTAAACTCTCCCTCATAGGAGTTCACCACCACGGTCCCGTTGTGGGCCGCCACCAAGTCCTTGTGTCCCCTGGCTTCCAGGGCCCGGGTCACGCCTTCTATCTGCCAGGGGGTGGTAGAGCAACCGGGGTACCAGTGCTGCCAGGATATGTTTACCTTCAGCAGGGTCTTGATGCCGGGCGACAGGAACTCGCCGACTCCCGCCAGGTCCATCGCCCGGCCCATATCCTCCACCACAGTCTCCGGCGAGGTCGCCACCACCGCCACCACCGGGCTACTGGGGCCGGCCTGACTGCCGGGACCGGATGCGGGCGCCGGCTGAGTTGTTCCGGGGTCCAGGGAAGTCATTGAAGGGCTCCTATCTGACGGGCGAGGTCAGGTATTTAGTAGCAGGACCAGGGTGGACACGGCGACCCAACCGATGATCGATAAGACCAGTGGCAGGTCGCGGATGATCAACTGTTCCGGTGCCTCCGCCTGTTCGCTGTTGTTCAATAGGAATAGGTAACGGAACAGTCCGAAGGTGACCAAAGGCAGGGTGAACAACATGGCGTTGTTTTCGGGGAGGTTGGTGGCCTCCACCGTATAAAGAGTATAGCTTAGCCACGCCGCCGCGGCAGACAACATCAATAGCTGGTTGATGAAGGGGCCGGAGTAATCCTTCAGCACCGGTCTCTGGTCTCCGGCCGCGTCTCCGGCCAACCTGACTTCGGCGAAACGCCGTCCCAAGACGATGAACAATGCCCCGGCCCCAGTGGTGGCGTACAGCCATGGGGAGGGAGTTACGTCGATGGCCACCGCCCCGGCGGCGGCGCGGATGACGTAGCCGCTGGTAACGGCGAAGGCGTCCAATAAGACCACCTGCTTCAGGCCCAGCGAGTAGGCGACATTGATCAAGGCGTACAGGCCTCCCGACACCCCCAACAGCGGCTCCACCAAGACCATGACCACCAGTCCCGCCGCCGCCAGCAGCACCATGACCGTCGCGGCCACGGGAACACCGACCTTCCCCGAGGCGATGGGCCGGTTCCGTTTCACCGGGTGCCGCCGGTCCCCGGAACGGTCCATCAAGTCGTTGAATAGGTAAACGGCGCTGGATAGGGCGCAAAAGGCCAGGGCGACCAGCAAAAGGCGCAGCAACAATCCGGGCACCGGGCCCAGGTCGTCGGTGCTCCAGGCAACATCAACCGCGAAGACGAAGGGCAAGAACACCAAGCCATTCTTGACCCATTGCAGCGGGCGCAGGGCCTTCAGCAGCGCCATCGGACTAAGGGCCAGAGCGCCTCGGGTCATGGGACCGCCGATATTGTCTGTAGTGCTCA
>CAYMZL010000425.1:0-2562 GCA_964394825.1 uncultured Dehalococcoidia bacterium
CTGCCGATATTCAGTAACAGAGCCGCCTCCAACGTGGTCTCAATTCATCTTGGCATGCCATCACGTTTTCCGACACCACCCGGCAAACTCCGGTATGACTCATGTCTGGTTTGCCGCCGGCTAGCCGAGCACGAAGCGGAGAGGCCGGTGCTTGGTCTCGGTGTTCACGAGTAGCCCTCTGCTATACTGCTCAGGCTTGAAGACCGGGGGTTTCCGCCCGTGGAGTTTCTGAGAATATTCGGCGGAGTCGGAGGGACCTGAACCATGCGCTTTGGAATCAACTTGGGCGGCGGAGACCGGCGGAACCAGTCCCGGGAAGAGGGACTGGCAGCGCGGCTGGCCAAGGCGCGGTTGGCCAAGGAGATGGGGTATCACTCGCTCTGGACCGGCGCGGGCTATCTCAACAACGACTTCCATGCCCTGATGCTGCTGGCCCGGGTAGCGGCGGAGGCTCCGGGACTGGAGCTGGGCATGGTGGCCCTGCTGCCCCTGTACCACCCGGTGGAGGCGGCGGAGCAGATCTCCACGCTGGACGTGATTAGCGGCGGCAGGTTCGTCTTGGCCCCGGCCCTGGGCTGGCGGGACTTCCAGTTCAAGGCCTTTGAGGTGCCCAAAAATGAGCGGCTCTCCCGTTTCCGGGAGGTCCTGGAGGTCATGGAGAAGCTGTGGAACCAGGACCGGGTCACCCACCGGGGCCGCCACTTCCATCTGGACGATGTCCCTGGGGCCGGCGCGCCGATACAGAAACCCCACCCCAAGGTCTATCTGGCGGCCAACTTGGAACGGGGCGTGCTGCGGGCCGCCAAGGAAGCCGACGGCTGGCTGGTCAGCTCCCGGTCGACTCTGACCACCATCGGGGTCCAGGCGCCAATGTACCGTGAGGCGGTCAAAAAGGCGGAGAAGCTGGGCTATATCTCGGCTTGGCGCGAGGTCTTCGTGGCGGACAGCCGTCAGCAGGCCATCGACATCGTGCGGCCCCAGGTGGAGTGGCTCTACAAGGACCGGGCCGCCCTGGGCCACAGCCAGGAACTGCCCGAGGCCGACCGTATCGACGTGCCCTTCGAGCAGGTGCTCGAAGGCCGCTTCATCATCGGCAGTCCCGAAGAGTGCATCGAAGAGATCCACAAGTACCAAGAGCAGGGCGTGGAAGAACTGATACTCCGCTCCCAGTGGCCGGGCATGGAAGGGGACGTGACCACCAAGTCCCTCCGCCTCTTCGCCGAGAAGGTCATGCCCCGCTTCGTGTAGGGCTTCTGGGCATAGGCAGCGGAGTCACGAGTCACCTAACTCATAGACCAAGTTGATATGAAAACGCGGCCTTGCCGCCTGCGCCGCCTAGCGGGCGTGGTATTCCGGCGGGCGTTTCTCCACGAACGACTGGCTGGCCTCTTTGAAATCCTCGGTCAGGTGCAGCTTCAGGGGCAGCATCTGCATGTCGGCGTCGGCCACCGGCTGGACCCACTGACGCCGCGTCAGCTTCACCGCCGCCCTGGTTGCCAGGGGCGGCGACTTCAACACCTTCTCCGCCAGTTCCTCGGCCGCGCTCAGGTGCTCTCCCGTGGGCACCAGGCGGTTGATCAGTCCCAGCCGGTACAACTCGGCGGCCTCGATGGGCTCTCCCGTGATCACCATCTCGCTGGCTATCTTGGAGGGCATGAAGGCGTTGACCTTGGCCCAGACCCTGCCCCCGGCCAGTCCCCGGCGCGTCTCGGTGATGCCGAACTTGGCTTCCTCCGAGGCAACTATCATGTCGGACTCGGCGGCGATCACTATGCCCGCGCCCAGGGCGTACCCGTGGACTGCGGCGATGATGGGTTTCCAGTTGATGGCGCGGCCCATGTAGCCCTCGGGATTGCGCCCCCGCTCCCTGCGGGCGCTCTGCTCCGGCGTCATGGCCACGAAGCGCTGCTTGATGTCGGCCCCGGCGCAGAAACTTCGCCCCGCGCCGTGGACGATGGCCACCCAGGCCGCGTCGTCCAGATCGAACTCCAGTAGCGCCTCGTGTAGGTCATCTTCGAACTGGTCGTTGACCGCGTTCAGCGCCTGGGGCCGGTTGAACATGATGTAGGCGGTCTGCCCCCGTCTTTTGTACATCATGGTCTCGTACTCGGTGATTATCTTGGGCTCTTCGGCCCGTGATTTGTTCCGTGTTTCGGGCACTGGGGCCACCTCCGGGTTTTACCTGTGGTGTTCTGAGGTCTGGGGCAATCTGAGCGTGAAAATCAAGAAAGTAGAAAATGTGTTCCAAAAAGTGTTGACATGTTAAGAACGGGTGTTCTAAACTGAGTGGGCAATATTAGAACGTATGTTTTGGAGTATGGAAATGACCACTACAGACTGGCCGATCACCTCAAGCCCCGTTCTCGACGCCGTGCCCGAATTCTACCATTACGAAGATACGGGTTGTGAGGTCTCCGCCTCCTGCCTCAATTGCCCGCTGCCCCAGTGCAAGTACGACGACCCGGCCTGGTTCCAGCGCAACCGGCGTTTGGCCCGGGACTTCAAGATCTGGTCGGCCATGCAGCAAGACAGCCTGACGGTTGAGGAGGCCGCGGACCGGTT
>CAYMZL010000426.1:0-2543 GCA_964394825.1 uncultured Dehalococcoidia bacterium
ACCAGAAGATACATGAACAGCCATTGGTCAAAGCAACCTAAGCATCGCCGCGGGGCGCGGCCGCTATGAACAGCGCCCAAGCGGGAAACTACGCCGACCTACCCCGCAGCTACCACATCTTCAAGTGGCGGATATTGCTGGCGTTTGTCGGCTTCTATCTCTTCCTCTATCTGGGCCGTTTCAACTTCTGGCCCGTGGCCCCTTTGGTCAAAGAAGACCTGGGGCTATCCCACTTCGAGATCGGCCTGGTAAACGCCCTGCTGCTCTGGGGATTTGGCCTTGGCGACCTGGTCCACGGCCGGCTCAGCGAGGCCTACGGCCTGCGCCTGTGGGTGATGATTGGCGCCATCCTCACCACCGTTTTCAACTGGATCACCAGCTATGCCACCTCGGCGGTCACCATGGCCATACCGTGGGGCATCGCCGGATTCGTGAACGCCGCCTGTTGGTCCCCTGGAATCAGCATGATCTCCCAGTGGTGGCCCCGCCGGAACCGGGGCCTGGCCATGGGCATCGTCGGCACCGCGGCCGGGGGGTCCATGGTGATGATGTGGTGGATCTCCGGCTACGTGGGCGCGGAGTGGGGCTGGCGGGCGTCCTTCCGGTATCCGCCGCTGATCATCGCCGTGCTGGGCATCGCCTTCTACTTCATCGCCCGGGACCGGCCCTCCGACGTGAACCTGCCCGAGTACATAGAGGAAGACGAGGTCTCGGCCGCTCCCGAAGCCCTGGACCCGGCGCGTCTCAAGGGCTTCGGCCCCTACAAAGAGTTGTTGTCCAACACCAGGTTTCTGCTGGCCTGCCACGTGAAAGGGCTGGAAAACGTGGTCCGCTACGGACTGACTACCTGGGTGCCCATCTACTACTTCGAAGAGGGCGGGCTGTCCATCGAGTCCACCATCCTGCTCACGATCTTGCTGCCAATCGGCTACTTGATCGCCCCTCCGGTCTCGGGAATCATCTCGGACCGCTATCTGGACAGCCGCCGCCGGCCCATGGTTATCTTCTCCTGCGCCGTCAGCGCCGTGGTGTTGGTGGGCATCGCCCTGGCCCCGCCGGTCAACGTGACCCTGGGGGCTGTGCTGCTGCTGATCGGCGGGCTGTCCATGGGCATGTCTCCCATGTCCACGGTGGCCGTGGACATCGCGGGACGGCACATGTCCGGTACATCTTCGGGCCTGTTGGACGCCCACGGGTACGCCTACGCCGGGGCCCAGGCCCTCATCTTCGCCGTGGTGCTGGACATGGCCGGCAGCCCCTGGCCGATCGTGTTCGTGGCCATGGCGGTCACCAGGGTAATCTCCGGGGTAATGATCTCCGCCGTCAAGGTCTGAGGAGCCCCGCCGGGTCTGCGGGATACACGACATGAGCGTATTGCTGAGAAGGTTCGTGCTGGTGGCGGTGGGGCGGGTGCTCCTGTCGATGGCGCTGCTCGCCGCAGCCCTGGTCATCTTTTTCGCGGCGACGCCCCAGGGCAAGGCCGCGTTCAGGGCCGCCTTGTTCGTTCCCCAAATATTGGAAGTGCCCTTCAAACCGCAGCCTTGGTTCTCCGGCGACCCGGTCCGCCACGAAGTGACCTATCCTCAGGAAACTGGAACAGGCGTGGCCGACGTTTACCGAATCCCCGACGGCAAGCGCCGGGCTGCCGTGCTCTTGTTTCTGGGCGCGAATGCGGCCGGGCGGGACGACAAGGACGTGGTCAACTTGGGCGAGGCGCTGGCCCGGAGCGGTTTTGTTGTCATGTTCCATTGGTCGCCCACCATGGCTTTGCAACACAACATCGACCCGGCCGAGATTGACAACCTGGTCCGGGCGTTCCAATTCCTCGAACGGCAAGAATGGGTGGACCCGGAGCGGGTTGGGATTGGCGGGTTCTGCGTCGGGGCTTCTTTCTCCTTGGTGGCGGCCGCGGACCCGCGAATCAGCGGCCGGGTGCGGTTCGTAAACGCCTTCGGCCCCTACTTCGACGCTAAAGACCTGCTGCTCCAGGTCGTCACCCGCTCCCGTCTCGACCAAGGGGTGCGGACTCCTTGGCAACCCGACCCGCTGACCCTCAAGGTCTTCGCCAACGAACTCATCGAGACTCTGGACGACCCGGCGGACATCGCTCTGTTAACCAAGGTCTTCCTGACCGGAGAACCGGCCGACCTGAGTACCCTCACCCCCGCCGGGCAGACAGTGGCGCGGTTGATTGGCGGCGCGCCGCCGCGGGAAGCGGCCGAACTGTACGCCACCCTGCCCGAGGATTTCCGGCAGGCGATGGACCGCATCTCCCCCAGCAGATACGTCGATGACATCCAGGCCGAATTACTGGTGCTGCACGACCGCGATGACGAGCTGGTGCCGTCGGCCGAGTCCAGGAGACTGGCGGCAGCCATGCAAGCACGGGGTGGCGTCCGTTATACGGAGCTGCTGTCCTTCGAACATGTGCGGCCCACCAGCGGTACGGGCGTCTGGAGGCTCGCCAAAGAGGGGTTCAAGCTTTACCGCCACATGTACCGGGTGATGCGCGCCGGGACCTGACACATTCAGGCCGTGGTCCC
>CAYMZL010000427.1:0-2540 GCA_964394825.1 uncultured Dehalococcoidia bacterium
CCGTGAGCGTGTGGGGCGGGACGGGTACAACGACGACCCCAACCCAGGCGCCACCGGGCCTTGGGAGTTGGTCCGGCACGACAAGGGTTCGCTCATGCGCTTCGAGCGGTTCGACAACTATTGGGACATGGAGAACAGGAACCACCGGTTTGGCACCCTGGACCTCCGCATGATCCCGGAGCTGTCGACCAGGGTAGCTGCCCTGCGCGCCGGAGAGGTAGATATGATCGAGGCCAATCTGGAGGTCCGTGACCAGATCGAAGGCGCCGGCGGCAAGATAATCTTCGCTCCGGAAGCCGTTTATCTTTGGATGATCACCGAGGGCTGTTTCATGGACACCGCCGTGATCCCTTGCACCAAGGGCGTGCGTCAGGCCCTGAACTACGCCATCGACAAGGAGATGATCGCCAACTCCCTATACGGCGCGGAGATGGCCGAAACCAAGGGCTGGGCCTACGTCAGTCCGTCCGCTCTCGGCTATGAGACCGACTTGGATTCCTGGCCTTTCGACCCGGCGATGGCGCGACAGTTGCTCGCCGAGGCCGATTGCGCCGGCGCGTCCTGCTTCCCCGACCCCTACGTCCTCTACACGTGGGAAGCTTCCGAACTGCCGTTCGTGCCAGAGGCCGCCCAGCTGATCTGTGACCAGTGGGAGACCAATCTGGGGCTGAATTGCAAGGTGACCGTCGGAGATTCTGTGTCCATCAAGGACAAGATGCACGGCTTCGAGATTCCGGGCAACTACGTTCTCCGGCCCAATGAAGACCGTTTCGACGGCGGAAGCATCACCTACGGCCACTACGGCGAGGAACAATCTTACGTAGCCATCGACCCCGGCCTGCGGCAGTTGACCAGGAGCAACCTCGGCCTGATAGGCACCATGCAAGAGCGCCATGATGCCTACCACGAGGTTTACGCCATGGCCCGGGAAGAGAACTACGAATGGAGCATTTTCTCCGCCAACACACCCTGGGGCATAAGCAGCAACATCAGGGACTGGAAACCTTGGCCGTTGCTCCCCTATGCCAGCGCACTGTGGACCATCGAAATGGATGAATAGCACGTAGCGGCCGTACGTGCCATCTCACCCACAGCCGCCCCGGGTCCCATTCAGTGATCTGGGACCCGGGGCTCAACCCCCCGCCGTGCCCGGCCCGGCACCGCCGGAATCAAGTAATTATCCGTCTGGTGTTCCAGCCCGATTACTGTTCCAGCCCAAACGCCCGAGCTGACCTGAGGGGTAAAACAAGATGGCCAGATTCATCTTCTTTCGACTGGTCCAGGCTTTCTTCACGCTCCTGGCTCTTAGCGCCGGGGTGTTCTTCGCCGTCAGCCTGACGGGCGATGTGGTCTCATTCTTGACCAGCCCCCAAGACACCCCCGAAACCATAGCGCTGATGCGCGAGAGCTTGGGGTTGGACCGCCCAATATGGATCCAATACGCCATCTTCCTGCAGAACATTTCCCACGGCGATTTCGGCCATTCATGGACCTGGGGCCGCCCCGCCAGCGACCTGCTGTTGGAGCGGCTGCCCAACACGTTGAAACTGGCCGCTGCCGGGTTCGCTCTCACTCTGGTCCTCGGCATACCGTTGGGGATCCTGTCGGCGGTTTACCGGGACAGCGTCTTCGACCGGATCGCCAAGTTCCTGTCCATCCTGGGCATGGCCGCTCCCCAGTTTTGGGTCGGCATCATGCTGCTCATGTTCTTCGGGGCCTATCTGGGATGGCTGCCCACCTTCGGCATCGGAGGACCGTCCCACTACGTCCTGCCGGCCTTCTCGCTGTCCCTCTTCCTCATCGCCGGGATGGTGCGTTTGACCCGTTCCAGCATGCTGGAGGTCCTGGATAGCGAGTACATCAAATTCGCCAGGGTCAAGGGCACCCACGAGGGCTTGGTGATCTGGAAGCACGCCCTAAAGAACGCAATCATCCCGGTTTTGACCTTCGCCGGGATCAGCCTAGGAGGTCTACTCAACGGCTCTATCGTGGTCGAGATCGTCTTCGCCTGGCCTGGACTGGGACGCTTGATGCTCACCTCGGTTACCCAGCGGGATTACGCCGTCTTGGAAGCCACGGTGCTTACCGCCGGAGCCTTCTACATCCTGATGGCCATGTTGGTGGACATACTTTATGCCTACGTAGACCCCAGGATGCGGGAGGAATAGATGGCTGCCGCTTATGACAATACTGCAACCGGCTTATTCAGCATCAGCAACATTCTGGACATGGCCGGGAAGGTCCGGAGAGCCCGGCTTCCTTGGATTCCCATCATCATCATGTTGGTGGTCGTCATCTGTGCCCTCTTCGCGCCCCTGGTGGCGCCCCATGACCCAACGGACATCGACATGCCCAACCGGAAGTTGGCGCCGGGGGAGGACTGGGCCTTTCCGCTTGGCACCGACCGGTTGGGCCGGGACATGCTGAGCCGCCTGGTCTACGGGGCCCGCACCTCGGCCTTCATCAGCCTCGTCGCTTTGGGCGCTGGGGCCGTGATCGGGACGACTCTGGGCCTCATCTCTGGTTACGCCGGCCGCTGG
>CAYMZL010000428.1:0-2529 GCA_964394825.1 uncultured Dehalococcoidia bacterium
CGACATCATCACCCTGGACATGGGCGGCACGTCAACCGACGTCTCTTTATGTCCCGGCCAGATCAAAGAGACCACCTCCGCCAATGTGGGCGGTTACCCCATCGGTGTTCCCATGATCGATATCCACACCGTTGGGGCCGGCGGAGGGTCCATCGCCAGGGTGGACACCGGCGGAGCTTTAGTGGTCGGTCCCGAGTCGGCGGGAGCGGACCCCGGCCCGGCCTGCTACGGGAAGGGCGGCCGGCTAACCGTGACCGACGCCAATCTGCTGTTGGGCCGGCTATTGCCCGACCGGTTCCTGGGCGGCCGCATGACCCTGGACCGGAAACGGGCCGAAGTGCTGATGCAAGAACTGGCCGGCCAGATAAACACCGAGACACGCCAGGCGGCCTTGGGCATCAACCGGGTGGTCAACTCCAAGATGGAACGGGCCATCCGCAACATATCCCTGGAGCGGGGCTACGACCCACGGTTGTTCACTCTGGTGCCCTTCGGCGGAGCGGGGCCGATGCACGCCTGTGAGTTGGCCCAAGAATTGGGCATACCCAGGGTGTTGGTGCCGTCCCGCCCCGGCATACTCTCGGCTTTGGGCGTAGCCATCGCCGACATCGTCAAAGACTACTCCCGCACCGTCATGCTCCGGGGGGCCGGCCTGGACCGCGCCCGGATTGACGAAGAGTTCCACGGCATGGAGGGCCTGGCCAGGACGGAGATGGCCGGCGAAGGTCTGGCCGTCGACAAGATGGCCGCCCGCCGATTCCTGGACGTCCGGTACGTGGGCCAGTCATTCGAACTGACCGTGGACTATCCCTCACGAATCACCAAGGCTGATCTGACCAAGGTGATTGGCGATAGCTTCTATAAAGCACATCTGCGAAGGTTTGGGTACGCCGACCGGAGCGAGCCGGTGGAGGTGGTGAACCTGCGCCTCAAGCTGGAGTTGGCGATGGAGAAACCTCAGATCGAGCCGCAGAGCGCCGGCGGTCCCGACCCGGCCGCGGCCCTGATCGGGGAATCCGAGGTCATTTTCCAGCAGGGCGCGCTGACCTCGCCGCTGTACCAACGGGAGCAACTGACCTGCGGCAACCGGATCTCAGGCCCGGCGCTGGTCATCCAGATGGACGCCACCACGGTGCTGCCCCAGGGATGGGGCGGCGCGGTGGACCCGTTCGGGAATCTGCTGTTGGAGCCGGAGTAGAGGTATTGTAATTAATCTGTTCGCATACCGGTCACATTCTCTTTCCAGCGGCACAAAACTTGAAAACAACCCGATACTTCGAAGAACAGATTTTACGGAAGCGCCCATACATCAAGCTGGAATGGTGTGAACTTGCGTTGGCTCACCCAGTCCGAGTTGAGGTCCAAAGCGACGGACGAATCCGGCATTGGGTCTATATAATGGAACTTGGTAGATACCTACGTGTAGTCACACTGGAGGACGGCGAAACTGTACACAACGCATTTCCAGATAGGAATTTCTCCGCCTGATTCTCATGAAATTTCACTACTACTCCGAAACCGATTCGCTGTATATCGAATTGACCGAACGCGACAGCGTCGACTCGAAAGAGGCGTCGCCCGGTGTTATCTTGGACTACGACTCTGACGGGGTCTTGGTGGGAATAGACATTGACCACGCCAGCTCGATTACAGACGTAACCGGCCTGGAGGACGTCAAACGCCGCAAAGCACCTGCGCCATCTGCATCTGGCAAAATTCCTACAGCGGCCGTGGTAGGGGTTCTGCCTTTAATAATACGATTACTTAGATCGATCTTTGGGCGCTCTCCGGCACGTTGATACCATTCACCCGTTTTATTTGTCGCGCGTTCGACCCGAATCAATGTCGGCAACAACCTCCCGGAACCGGTCCGGGATTATTTTTTGTGAGAACGCATGATCACCGACGAATCGAATCCCAGTGGCACCCGCCACTTGAAAGTGTTATGCCTATTCGCCCACCCGGACGACGAAGCCTTCGGGTCCGGGGGAACCCTGGCGGGCTTGGTGCTTAAAGGCCACAGATTGACCGTGGTCTGCGCCACCAACGGCGACGTTGGGGAGATAAGCGACCCTGCCCTGGCCACCCCGGAGAACCTCTGGCAGGTGCGTCAGGAGGAGTTGCGCCAGGCAATGGCGGTGACCGGTATCCAGGACGTGCGGTTCCTCGGCTACCGGGATTCGGGGATGGAAGGCACACCGGACAATGAGAACCCTTCGAGCCTGTTCCAAGCCGAACCATCCAAGGTCGAGGCGCAGATAGCGGCCTTGATGGAAGAACTGTCCCCGGACATCGTCTTCACCCACGACCCCACCGGCGGCTACGGCCACCCCGACCACGTCACGGTTTACGAGTGCACCACATCGGTGGTCGAATCAATGAGCGAAAATCGCCCCCATCTATATTTCGTGTGCTTTCCCAAGGGAAACTTCCGGAAACTGTGGCAGAAAATGGTCGACGCCGGAATCACCCCTCCATTCGCCGCGGAAGGCCTGGACAGAATCGGTTCCCCCGACGACTACGTAACCA
>CAYMZL010000429.1:0-2525 GCA_964394825.1 uncultured Dehalococcoidia bacterium
GGTGACTTCGGATACCAGGGCGCTGAATTTTCAGGCCCCGATGCCCCGCCATCAGTGGCATTCGGACGCGCGGTCTTTGATCTGCCCAGAGACGTGGTTCCCTCTCAACAGCAATTGGCCGAGATTTGGTTCACCTTCAACATCGAAACCAATTTCTTCAACAACAAGAATTTCAAGGCCGGTGGCAATCCCGAAAAGCTGGTCCGGTGGTTCGAGTCGATTTACTCCGCATACACCAACGACGCATCCATGTGCGCCATGCTCGCACATGGCCACCGCCTGCTCGAACACCCCAAAGAGGCGGAGATATACCGCCTAAAGTTCCACCAACTATGCGACGAATACGTTTACTGGCAGCGGCGGGTAGAGGAGTTCCCAGAACTCCTCGAGTACGCAGATTCACCGCTGACCAGCGCAAATATTATCTAGGTTTGGTCTAATCGATGAAGATTCTATTTCTGATGCGCGATGATGGGTTCATGACCGAGCCCATGAACATAATGGAGCTATCCGCTTTGGCCACTCAAGGCCACCCGGACCGGACAACCCACCTGGCGCTGATTGAGCGTGACGATGTGGTGGAGGTTGCCCGCGGCCTGAAGCCCCAAGTGGTCGCCGCGTCGGCCATCACGGGAAGCCACCAACAATATCTGGACGCCTTGGCCGCCATCAAGCAGGCCCTTCCCGAGACGTTTGTGATTCTGGGCGGGCCCTACTGCTCAACCTTCCCGGATGTGATTGTCAACAACGAGTTCTTGGACGCAGCGGGAATAATGGAGTGTGACGAAGCCTGGCCAATGCTGTTGGACGCCATCGAGTCTGGCTCTGACGTCAACAATCTACCCAATATCCTGACCCACGAGAATGCGGGCGCCCGGTTGACCAAAGACCTGGCCTCCGGAGAGACGATAGCTCGCCCCGGCAGCTATAACAACCGGTTTTCCGCGCTCGACGATCTTCCGTTTCTGGACCGGTCCCTGGTCTATGACAATACAGCGTTCTTGCACCGGCCCAAGCGCACCCACATGGCCGGCCGGGGTTGTCCATTTCGGTGCCAGTACTGCTTCGAGCAAGATTGGAACGCGATGTATGCCGGCAAGGGTAAAATGCTCCAACGCTACACCGTTGACCGGTTCTTAGATGAGCTCGAGGAGGTGGGAGAGCGTTGGGATACCCGGTTCTGGAAATTCTATGACGACGTCTTCCCGACTTTCCCAAGCGACATCGAATGGCTTACCGAGTTTTCCGAAAAATATCGAAGCCGCATCGGGTTGCCGTTCCATTGCCTAACACGCTGCGACCTGGTTATGAAAAAGCCTGAGGTGCTGGACCTGCTCAAGGAAGCCGGCGCGGCCAGCATAACAATGTCCGTTGAGAGCGGAAATTCGTTCATCCGGGACCATATCATCACCAGAGACATGGATGATTGGGAGATCCGTGGGGCCTTCGACCTATGCCAGAAAAAGGGCATCCGTACCTTCGCCAACACTATCCTGGGTATTCCTGGTCCTAAGCTGCCCGATGTGCACGACCCCGACTTCGATGAAACCGTGGCGGTGATCGAAGAAGATACGAAGTTCTTCAACCCGTCCAGCCGTGGCCGAAAGGCCCAGTTGGAAGACCTCTGGGAAAGCGTAAAGAGCGTACAAGCCGGTATCGCCGATGGGGAATACAGCTTGGAAAGCGGCCGTTCGGCGATCCGCCGCTCGCTGGCCGATATTGGCGTCAAAGCGACCCAACTGGAATACGACCAGGAATCGGTCCAATACAACGTGGACTTGAAAGTGAGCATGGGAGAGTTCCCCATCATGTACCCGTATCCCCGAACAGGAACCGGGGCTTACGCGGTCCGGAAGGGTTGGTTCGACGGTGACTACGACAAGCTACACCATAGCTATCAAAATAGAAGCCTCTTTTCTTGCTTCAACGAGCACGAAAAAGCGGTCCAGCAAAACCTGGCCCTGCTCGGCCCGATAGCCACATTATTCAGTGGCAGCCACCGATGGTGGGCCCGCAAGATATCGAAGCCCATATCTTGGTTGTTATTCGCGGCATTCGGGCGGGTGACTTGGTCTCCGGCCACCAAGTTCTACCAGTATCTATACAGCGTGACTAAAACATACATCTATCATGAGCGCATATATCCCATGCGGCGGACTTGGCGGGAGCGTCTGCGAGACTTCGGCGAGGCATCACACTTAGACGTTTTCAAGCAATTCAGGAAACAAAGCATGGACAGCAGACAAAAGGCCGGCAAGCTCCTCCGAGGGGACAGGCCCGGTCAAACCTTGGGTGGGCCCCCGTCCGTTTAAATGGTCTACGCTTGTCTTTGCTCTCGTTTAAGTAAACTCAGCGGAATGTAGTGCCGTGCATAGCGCCGTGGTGAATCTGCAAAGTAATATGACCAGTTTTCTCTTGAGCCAAGTGAACCAGGTGCGCACCGGTGGCAGCGCAACCTTTTTGCGGAAATTCAGGCTCGTATTGGCGTCACTTTTGGCGGTGTTCCCAGTAATCGTGATTCGGGC
>CAYMZL010000430.1:0-2523 GCA_964394825.1 uncultured Dehalococcoidia bacterium
AACACCTTAACCTGGTGTTGCACTTCGTTTGTGAACTTAGGGAATCCAGGGAATTCGCACATCATGAAATCTGGTTAAAGCAGACACTCTGGATTCCGGCCTACGCCGGAATGACGGGTAAGTCGGGCTGATGACCGGTTGCTGGGAATTGCAAAGTCCCCAAAACACAAAAGAGGTCCCCCTCAGGCGGACCCCTTTTTCTCCTGGCGTGAATCCGGGATATCAGCCTCGGGGCAGGCCCAGTCCCCGTCCGGCGATGATGTTGCGCTGAATCTCCGAGGTCCCAGCGGCGATGGTGCCGGCGAAGGCGTTCATCCAGTGTTCCTGGACCCGGCCCTTGAGGGGCGCCCACTTCTCTTCCCGGCCCAGGGTGCCGTACATGCCCAGGATGTCCATGGAAGCCTCGGTCACCCGCTGCACGGTCTCGCTGCCGAAGACCTTGCTCATGGACGCTTCTTTGGTGGGAATGAGGTCCTGGGACTGCATGTAGGCCACGTTGTAGGCCATCAAGCGGGCGACTTCACAGTCGATGTACCGGTCGGCCATCAGGCTGCGCACCCAGGGAATCTCCATGAGGGGCTGTCCGTTGCGTTTGGTCTCCGTGGCGAACTCCTTGGTGTCGTCCAGCAACCGGCGGGCGGAGGCGGAGTAATCGATGCCGGAACGCTCGAAATCCAGCAGGGTCACCGCCACGTACCAGCCCCGGTCCTCGTCGCCGACCACGTTGGCCCTGGGCACCCGGACGTCGTCGAAGGTCACTTGGTTGAACTCATGACCGCCGGCCATGTTGATGATGGGCCGGACCGATACTCCGGGGCTCTTCATGTCCACCAGCACAAAGCTGATGCCACGGTGCTTGGGGGCGTCGGGGTCGGTGCGGGTGAGCAGCATGATCCAGTCGGCGCGGTGGGCCAGGGTGGTCCACACCTTGGCGCCGTTGATCACCAGGTCGTCGCCGTCGCGCACCGCGCGGGTGCTGAGTGAGGCCAGGTCGGAGCCCGATTCCGGCTCGCTGTAGCCCTGGCACCACTGGACCTCGCCCCTGGCCACGGGCGGCAGGTGGGTCTTCTTCTGCTCCTCGGAGCCATGAATCATCAGGGTGGGACCCAGCATACGGACGCCGAAGATATCCCGTCCGGGGGCCCTCATGTAGGCTAATTCCTCGTTAAAGATGGCCGACTTTACCGGAGAGGCTTTCTGGCCGCCGTACTCCTCCGGCCAGTGCATGGTGAGCCAGCCCCTCTCCGCCATCTTTTGGCGGACGGCCCCGTTCAGGTCCCAGTCATCCTCTTCGGGGTAGCGGCCGGCGCCTTCCCAGGTATCGGGAAGCTCGGTCTTCATGAATGCCCGCAGTTCTCTCCGAAACTCTTCGTCCTCGGCAGTGAACTTGAACTCCACGGCGTATCTCCTATGGGTGTCTCTATCGGGGGATCAAATACGAAATGGGGCTAGTTCCCCACCGCGACGCAGGTGACGGTGCGCACCACGCCGGGGACGGTATGGATATGACCGGTGACCAGGTCACCCACCACGGACATGTCCTCGCCGGTTACGACTGCGATGATGTCGTAGGGACCCGTTACCACATCCACTGTGCTTATGCCCGTCAGACCGGTCAAGGTGTTGGCCACGTCGCGCGTTTTCCCGACCGCAGTCTCGATCAACAGATATGCTTTGGTTGCCATGGTTCCCCCTCACCAGTCTTGCTGGGTATTGGAGGTCATTCTACGGCCCGGCTTCTTATGGTGTCAATTTGGTGGACACGTCCGCGGCGGCTACCCGGCCCCGGCTATAATGGGCCCCTATGCGCCAGAGAATGGAATCGCTAAAGGCGGGCGCGTCCCAATTGGGAATCGCCTTGTCCGGCGGCCAACTGGACCAGTTCGAGACCTATTTCCACGAGCTGAACGACTGGAACCAGCGGGCCAACCTGACGTCCATCACCGGGTATGAAGAGGTCCAGGTCAGGCACTTCTTGGATTCGCTGACCGTGTGTCTGGTGGCGGGAGAGATACTGGCGGGCCCCGCCCGGGTGATCGATGTGGGCGCCGGAGCGGGGTTGCCGGGCCTGGCCCTGAAGTTGGCCTTCCCGGAGATAGAACTTGTCTTGGTGGAGTCGGTGGCCAAGAAGACAGCATTCTTGGAGCACCTGACGGCCAAGCTCGGTCTGGAAGGAGTCTCGGTCCACACCGGCCGCGCGGAGGACTTGGCCCGCGACGAAGACCTGAGGGACGCCTTTAACTTGGTGGTGGTCCGGGGCGTGGCCAAGCTGCCGCTGCTCCTGGAATATTGCTTGCCCTTCTGTACGACCGGCGGTCGGTTGATCGCCTTGAAGCACGGGGGCGATGGGCGGGAACTGGACGCCGCGGCCAACGCTCTTTCAAAATTGGGCGGGCGTATCGAAAAAGTGGCTACGGTGCTGATTGATGGGCTGACCGATGACCGGGTGGTCATCGAGGTGGAGAAAACTGGGCCGACCCCGGAGCGGTACCCCAGGCGGGTGGGGATACCGGCCAAACGGCC
>CAYMZL010000431.1:0-1954 GCA_964394825.1 uncultured Dehalococcoidia bacterium
GGGAGTTTTGGTCTTGGCCGCCGGGATAACCGCCTCCCTCTTGTTGATTGGAGGCTCCGGGCCGGATGAGGCTGAAATCCAAGAAAACGCCGGGACCGTCCCCATCAAAATGGATGGTCTCCCTCCGGTAAACCGCGCGGGGGACAGAAGTGGTGGTCCGGCCAACTCTGTTCTGCCGGGAACAACCATCCCCGGCGCACCTGAGTCATCGTCCGCTGACACGATTGCCACCGGTGTTTCCCTAGACGAGACGGTACAGATCTCCCCCCCACCTCGCCCGGGCGGCGGCCCGGGGGAAAATACCACTATGACCGAGAATGTGGAACTAATCGTCAGGGATGCTTCAGGGAAAGTGAAAAAATAATGGGCTAAGCTGCTGGTGGCGATTGTCCTCGCCGCAGCCTTTTTTGAGACTTCCACCAAGGCTGTCAGCCTGTCCGTCACCTGGACCATTGACCTCAGTCCCGCCTAGAAGAGTGTTGAGATCAGGCAGCCACGACGGGCGGCTCAGGCCACATTACTCAACTTAACGGGAAAATGGGACGGGCGGCCGCCCACGCGAAGCGCCCGTCCCGTTTGGCCTTTATAAGCATCCCCACTTCACCCTTTTTTATTGGAGGGTGGCCGCAGGGATTTTTAGATGGCGGCGCTCCGCCGCTCGTGACAACTCACGGGCGGCATGGCCAAAGGAAACGGCATGTCCAGGAGGCCGTTGTGAGAAACGTTCTTAGCGGCTATTTCTATAGGGTGATTGTTGTGGTTAGTATTCTAGCTCTTGCGGGTTTGGTATCTGTCGACATCTGGCTGTGGCAACGCGATGACGGCTCCAGCCGCCTGACCGGTGCCGGTCCAGGCGCCCAGGACGCCTTCGAGGTCCCCGGTTTGCCGGCCCGGAACACCACCGGTGGCGCAGGTGATTCAAGCGTTGTCGCCGCTTCCTCCGGCGCCTCCGCCAGCGACTCGGCCGAGCTGGAGGTCCGGCGTGCCGGGGCGGCGCCCAGTCAGGTGGAGATTATCCAGATTGAGGGCGCGGACGGGGCTGGCTCGGAGTTGACCGTCGGCGACGACGTAACTGCGAGCGACTCGACCGAGTCGGAGGTCCAACAGGAGCATCCCGATTCCATCGGGACGCCGCCCTCAGGCGGCGCCGGCGACTCCGCCAACGTCGAGGATAGCGTCGACTTGGTGGTCCGGGACGCGGAAGGCAACATCAAGCAAGAAGATGCGGTTAAATAACCCGGTGTCCGGCTTTCATCATGGTTACCGTGGGTTCGACTCAGGCGGATCAGTACCTGGGTCTCGCCGCCGCACCCCAGGTTCTTCCCTCAGTTCGTTCTGGGCCATTTGCCCTTGCTGACCCATGCGCCGGGAAGGATCAAGATAGACTCCGCCGGCGGCCTGCCCAGGGCAAAGCCGAAAGTCCCGGCGCCGGACCGCCCTCGACCCTTGTTGAGAAACGGCGCAAAGAGATTATCTCAAAACATTGATATTAAATCTACAGATTGCCTATACTTGCCTTCTGAGATGAGGAGGAGGGTCTGATGGGACCATCGGCACCTTTGGAAAACCTCTGGGAAATACCCGACTGCTCGTGGGAGAAGATTCAGCCGGTCCTCCAGGCGGCTGACCCGCCCAAAGCCACCGGGCGCAAGCGTGTAGACCAGCGGCGGCTCTTTAATGGAATCGTCTACAAATTGCGCAGCGGCTGTCAATGGAACCGCTTGCCCAAGGAACTGGGTGACGACAGCACCCTCCATCGCACCTACCAAAGGTGGGTCCGGCTGGGCGTGTTTGACCGGGTTTGGGCCATGCTGGAGGAGGAGGGTGAAGAACTGAAAGGTGTAGCCGGGGGCGCCAACAGCCTGACGGCGCCAGGGGAAGGTCTGGTAACTGAGTCCGAGAAAACTGGCGGCTTTGATCGCCAGCTAGCCGGCTGAGGAATGGCAACAGCGAG
>CAYMZL010000431.1:1964-2522 GCA_964394825.1 uncultured Dehalococcoidia bacterium
TGGCTCCCGCGTGGAGCCTTGTTTCCGCGTACGCACGCGCGATTTAATAAGTCCTGACGCACGCATACCCGCGCGCGCCGTGGCGGGGAAGTGGACTGTCTCCCGCAGAGGTGTATCCGGTACTTCAACCGTGACATTCATCACGCCGGACCAGGGCGGCACGTCACATACCCCGGGACCGCGCCAATGGATAATTGAGATGGCTCAGATTGCGGTCGTTCCAAGCTTGGAAGGACCCTGGAGGCCATCCGTTCTAAATCATTTGGAAATCCAGGCCCACGTCAGCAAAGACAATTTCGGCACTGCGCTGGACCAAGACACAGATGCTGCGGAGGATATCGTAAACACGGCACAACCGGGTATCGACATTGCCCTCATGGGTGAAGAAATCGGGCAGCCTAGTAATGAGCGCTAGCGTGACCAGCTTATCGCTTGAAGAACTGTGCGTCGCCGTGGGGGCGCCTAGCATGCAGGCCGGAGAGCGGGCGCCATGAGAGAAGTGACGCTGCCGAGACTGCCGGTGTGGGCGTGGGTCCTGCTCTACGCCGTCGCGCTGCT
>CAYMZL010000432.1:0-2516 GCA_964394825.1 uncultured Dehalococcoidia bacterium
TTTGAGGCAAGCCCCCGCGCCGGGGATGGGTAGTTCCGACGAAGTCGCGACTCACGACGGAGTCGGAGATGGTGGCCTTCTGGTTGTTCCGACTGAACCGCGGAATTACAGAAGGGCCAGCGCGGGTTCGTCCTCGGGTTGAGCGTGCAAGTCCACCTGGCGGCCGTCTTTTATGACCGAGATTAGGTGTTTGCCGCCCTGCAGCACGCGGATATCTTCCAGAGGATCGGCATCCAGGATCAACAGGTCGGCCAGTTTGCCGGGCTCGATGACCCCCAGTTCACCCTCCAGGCCCACCGAATAGGCGTTGTCTTTCGTGTAGGCGGTTATGGCCTCCATCGGCGTGTAACCTCCGTGGTTGACCATGATCTCCGCCTCGTGGGCGTGCAGGATGCCGTAGGGCATCACTGGAGAGTTCCCGGTGTCGGTGCCGCACATGACCTTAACACCCAGCGAACGGGCGGTTTGCAGAACGACCATCGCACTGTCGGCGTTGCGCTTTATGACGTCCATTTCCTCGTCGCTGCGACCCTTTTTCTTCCCGACCTCCAGGGCCTCGAAAAGGAAGGTCGTGGTGGGCATGATGCGCACGCCCGCTTCGGCCACGGCGTAGAGCTCTCCTTCCGTGGCCAGGTCGGCATGCATGATCCAATCGACTCCAGCTTCGGCGGCCGCTTTGGTGGACCCGGCCCCGCGGGAATGGATGCTGATGCGGGCGTTCCGGCGGTGCGCTTCCTCCACCACCGCGGCCATCTCTTCCTTGGCGATGGTCTGGGTATCGCCCCAAGTGCTGTCGGCCAGTTTGATGAAGTCCACGCCGTGCTTGGTCTGCCGGCGCACCTCGGTGATCATATCGGATACGTTGTTGGCCAAGATGCCCAACGTGTGCTCGGGTGTGCCGACCCACGAGGGCTCGTAATCGCCGATGCTGCCGTAGGTGACGATGAAGCGGCCGGCGGTGTAGATCCGCGGCCCCTCGATAAGTCCGGCGTTGATGGCGTCTCGCAGGCCGACCTCGATGAACCAGGTCCCACCCGGTATGGAGATGCTGGTGACCCCGGAGCGAAGTATGGTCTGGGCGTTTCGGGCCGCCCTCAGGGCGCTGAACCCCGGGTTGATGGTCCCGCGAGCGCTGGCGTAACCCTGCACCGCCGGCATCCCGAAGGAGAGATGGCAGTGGCCGTCGATGAGTCCGGGCATGATCCAATGCCCCGTCGCGTCGATCACGTCTACCTCGGCGGTGTCTTCCAGGTTGATGCCGCCCGGCAACTCCCCGACACTGGAGATGCGGTTGCCCTGGACGACCACGGCGGTGTTTTCAGCGGCGGGCGCCCCCGAACCGTCGATAAGGGTGCCGTTTCGAATCACCAACGTCTTCGACTCTGGGTTTGGCATATTCACTCCAACTCGGCTCAGCCGCCCGGATCTCGATTCAAAAATTAGGTGGTCTATCGCGGAGAACCGGTATCGTGGATTGTAATTCCGGGGGTAAACCGAGTCAAACGGCTGGCGCAGATCATGAAAATGAGGTAGCCGGTTGCAGCGAACGCCTTTAAGACCGTTCCAAACGCTGGGCAAGAACACATTGCCCGGCAACGGAAAATTTACCCGCTGAGGGTCCCCTTGGTGCTGGGGATCTGAGAGGGCGCGCGGGGGTCCGGCTCCAGGGCGTCGCGCAGGGCCCTGGCCAGGGCCTTGCACAGCGCTTCGGCCTTGTGGTGGGGGCTTACTCCCGTCATGATCTGGGCGTGGAGGTTAATCTTCCCCTCCAGCGCGAAGGACTCAAAGAAGTGCTTCACCAACGCGCCGGGCAGCGTCTCCACCATGGTGTCGTCCAGGGTTGTCTCGATCACCGCGTAACCCCGGCCGCTGCAGTCCAGCGCCACCATGGCCAGGGTCTCATCCAAGGGCACGATGGCGTGGCCCATGCGGCGGATGCCCCGGGCGTCGCCCAGGGCCTCGTGGAACGCCCGGCCCAGGGTGATGGCCACGTCCTCCACCAGGTGGTGCCAGCCGGTGTGGACATCTCCTTTGGCTCGCAAGGTTATGTCGATCAATCCGTGCCGGGAGATCTGGCAGACCATGTGGTCCAGGAACCCGTTCCCGGTATCGACGTCATACACGCCCTGGCCGTCCAGGTTAAGAGTTAGGGTAATCTCGGTCTCGTTGGTCTTGCGCTCGATAGTCGCAGTCCGGCCCTTGCCCTTAGTTGTCGCCGGTTTCCTAGGTGGCATCACTCCCTCCACACAACTCCGTGAAAGCCTCGACCACGGCATCGGTCTCATGGGGCAGGCCGATGCTGGTCCGGATGAAGTTCTTCAACCGCCCGCTGCCCCAATAGCGCAGGAATATTCCCCGGCTGCATAGACTCTCAAAGATCTCTTTGCCCCGTCCCTCAGGCACCTGACAGAGGATGAAGTTAGCCCGCGAAGGCCAGGGCGTCAGGTTGGGGATCTGCTGCAACAACTGCATCATCCGGTCGCGTTCGGCCACGATCTGTTTCACCCTTTCCAACA
>CAYMZL010000433.1:0-1333 GCA_964394825.1 uncultured Dehalococcoidia bacterium
CCCCCGGCCCGCGCCGGTTATGACGACTGCCCGGGTCTCTGGGAACTCTCCCGCCAGTTGGTCTAAAACGTCGTGCAACTCCTGGGCCATCTGCCGGTTGAGCGCGTTCAGGCGGTCGGGCCGTTGCAGAGTAATCACCGCAATGTGGCTGCTGCGTTGGAGGTCTAGGTGCTGAAATTCAGTGCCTGGGTTAATGTCGGTGATGGTCATGTGCTCTTCCCCTCGGACCAGCTAGCTGGTCTCGGGCGATTTGGGCTCCCCGGAAAAGGGCCGACAGCTTGGCCCGGGCAGCGGCTTGGGTCAGTAGCACCAGACCGCAGTCGGGCGCCGCCTGCAGCTTCTCCGGGTCATGATACTGAGCGGCTGCCAACAGCCGCTGGGCGATCTCTTGCGAATTTTCAACCTCTGGGATGGCGTTGTCGATGCAGCCGAAAATCACGGTCTTGGACGGACAGAGTTCCAACAGCGCGGGGTCCAGTTGGGGGGCCTGAAACTCCAGGGCCAGCTGGTCCACCTTTGACCGTTCCAGCTCCGCTAGTATCTGAGGGTAGCTGGGTTTGATCGGGCGCGGCACGCCGGGAATCGTGTAGCTGTAGCAAACGTGGACCGCCGTCTGGGCGTTCAGTCCCTCCACGCACCGGTCCAGGGCCTCGATGCCCCATTCGGCCACCTTCTCGGGATAGCGGCTGAACACCGGCTCGTCGAATTGGATCACGGCGGGACCCAGGGCGTCCAGGGCTTTGGCCTCCCGGTTGATGGCGTCGGCCACCGCCAGGCCAAAGGTCCGTTCGTCTCCATAGTAGGCGTCAAAGGTGGAATCGGTCACGGTCATGGGGCCGGGCAGGGTGACCTTTACCGGCGAGGTGGTCTGGGTCAGCAGGAAAGCCAGGTCGTCCACCACGATGGGGGCCCGCCATTCCACCGGCCCAGTGCAGCGTCCCACCTGGGCCAGGCGGCGGCCGTCGCGGATCCACTTCTCCGCCAGGGTCTCGTAATCGAAGCCGCCCAGTTGCGAGGTGACGTAGGTTAGATAGGTTTTTCGGCGTTGCTCGCCATCGCTGATTATTCGGACACCAGCGGTTTCCTGGTCGTAGACAGCCAGCCGCACCGCATCGTCTTGTGCGTCACGCAAAGGTTGGCCGGAAAGCAACCAGTCAGCGCCGGTGCCATGGTGATCGAAGCCCTTGGCGTCCAAGGGCGTCTGCCGGTAGAGCCAGGCCGGTTTGGGCATGCTGCCCACCACCGTGGTCATGAAGGGCTCGGCCATCTAGGCCATGGCCCGGCGGAACAGGTCCAGGGCGTTGCCGCCGACAATCTTCTTGATGTCGGTGTC
>CAYMZL010000433.1:1343-2515 GCA_964394825.1 uncultured Dehalococcoidia bacterium
AGTGACCTCGGCGGATCAGACCCCGAATGATGTTCTTGCCGTCGGCCGGGGATTCCAGGCCGTTCAGATACGGGGCTGGCAGTTCTCTCAGGTCCCGGCCCAGCATGTAGTGGTGGAACATGACGTGGTCGCCGATGACCGTGTCGGTGCCGATGCCCACATGGTCAACGCCGATCAGGTTGACCATGTAGTCGTAATGGTCCAATACGCATTCGATGTCCTGCTCCGGGTCGTCGCTGAGCGAGTTGGGCACGGCGGTGATGCAGACCAGGCCCCCCTTGGCGGCGCAGGTCTTCAGTTCCTCGTCTTTCCTGGTGCGCCTGTTGGGCCGCAGAGTGTAGGAGGCGTTGTGGCTGAAGACCACCGGCGCCCGGGAGAACTCGATGGCGTCCATCGCCGTGGGAGTGGAGGCGTGGGAGAGGTCGACCACCATGCCCAGGTCGTTCATCCGGTGGATGACTTCGATGCCGAATTCGCTCAGGCCGCCGGGGTTGCGTTCATTCATGCCGTCGCCGATGTAGTTCTTGCGGTTGTAGGTGATGCCCGCGAGACGCACGCCCATGGAATGGAGTTGGTCCAGACGCTCTATTCGATTGCCGATGGGCAGATGTTCGAGCGTGGGCATGAAGCCGACCTTGCCGGCCTGCTTGGCCGCCAGAATCTCGTCGGCGTTGCCCACCCGGACCACGTCTTTCTGGGCCGACACGTCGGCCAGCATCATGCCAACCTCGGCCGCCACGTCTTCGTACTCCACGAATGACATCTCAGTGGCGTTCTGCAATGCGCCGAATACGTTGGAGGTGGTCACAGTGGACCAACCGCCGTACTTCACCGCCTCGAACCCCCAGGCGTAGCGGTTGGTGCGGAGGAAGTCGATGAACCGGTCCATGGCCTCCGGCAGCACGAAGGGGTGCTGGTGCACGTCAATCATGACCGCTGCTTCGGCCAGGGACTGGAACCGGGTTTCTTCCTGGGAGTTAAGGGGGACAGTGGAGGAAGGCACGCGACCTATCTCTTTGACCAATGGGAAATCGTTGCTGCTGGTCATTTTCCCTCACGCGATTTCTAGCCGGATAAGATGGATCGAGCCTGTGGCGGGTTGGAGTGTAGATGAGGCCGGGATCGGCGTCAACGGGACGGCGGCTAGCTCCCCGGCGTCCTAATTCAATGAT
>CAYMZL010000434.1:0-2514 GCA_964394825.1 uncultured Dehalococcoidia bacterium
CAGGCCGGGATCAAACCGGGGGACCTCTTGGTTTCGCTGGGCGGCTACGAAGTTGCAAATACCGATGACGTGCGGCGTCTGTTGCGGCGGGAGTTTGAGGTCGGCCAGGAGATCGAGGTCGTTGTAACAAGGGACGGTGGGACTCAGACATTCTTGCTGGTCCTTGGGGAGAGGCCAGAGTAGGCATGATGCTGAAGCTAGGCTTGTTTCTGGGACTTCTCACTTTGGCCTTTGTGGCCGGTGGATGCGGCCAGCCCGCATCGGGGTTGGACATAGACCAACTTTCGGTCAAAGAGGTCTACGCCCGGTTGGAGCAGGCGCTGAAGCGGCCAGGCCAAGTTTTCCACACGACGGTCCGGATAAGCCAGGAGGCGGGTCCGCTTTCCTATCAGGGGAAATTCGAGCTCTGGGCGGCCCCCCTGCAAGGCCAGGTCCGCCAGATCGCGGAGTTGACTTTCAAGGGCGGAGAGACCTCACGGCATGAGACGGTATTAGCCGATGGATTGGTCTACGGCCCACCCTCGCAAGGCATCGCCATGCCGAAACACAGGGCGCCCCAGTGCCCCGAGGCCGGCGTCTTGGTCTCGGTTGTAATAGGTTGCCTGCGGTTCGACCAGTTTGAGGAAATATCAGTGGAAACGGTCCGGTACGAGGGAGCGGCGGCGGTGCTCTTGACCAACAAGGTAGCGTGGAGCGGGTCGGACGAGAACTTCGATGGGACTCGAAGGTTATACCTGGACGCCGAAACCTTTCTGCCAATCGCCCTCCATTTTGACGGGACAATGGACTTCGGCGAGGTATCGGCCGTGCGTGGCCGGGGGAGATACGAAAACGATTATCTACCCCTGGACGACTTGCCCGACGACTTCTTCGACCCAGTCTCCGTGGGCTATGTTGAGCCCGATGCCCAAGCGCCCCTCAAGAAATCCGGCCATAAACTCACGGTGCACCGGCTTGGGATGACCTCCGGTGGGGCAGTTGCCTTACCAGCGAGGTTACCATCGTAGACCATTGCTCTACCGGATTTCAGGCCGGCCAGTGCCTCTTCCGCGGGGTGAGTGAGCCGAAGTGAGATACGTCGCTTTGGCGGGCTCGCTGACGTTGCTGGTTCTGGCCGCCTGCACCCAGGCGAGTCCAAACCCAACCGTGCCGTTCGAGGAATCCGCACTGGCCCAGCAAGATAACGGCCTGGTCACCGTGATCATCGGTCAGGTGATGGAGAAAACCGGCGAACAAGAGGAACCCAGCCCCATCGGCGGTATCGGGTGTCCATGCACGGTACGGTACGGGTTCTGGCGGGTGAAGGTCGAACGCTACCTCGCCAACCCCCAGCCATATGAAGAGATCACGTATAAAGGAATAGTGGCGGAGACTCGCTTGGACGGCTCCCCGGCCATTCGATTTGGGACGCAGCCTCCGCTTCCACCCGAGGGCGAACAAGCGGTGTTTTTTCTGAAGCGGCGCATCACCTCTTTGTATCCGCTATTGACCGGCGACACGTACGGTGGATTTCAGGCGGTAAAGCTCATCGAAAACGGTCTCGTTGACGTGGCTTCTTACGGCGGCCAACACGACCCGGAGTGGGTGCCGCTGGACGAGTTCGTGGCCTCCATCGTGGCGTTGGCCAGCCAGCCGGCCGCGCCGGAGCAACAGGACTTGCAAGCTACCGGCCCTACACTGACAGCCACGCCGGCTCCTCGGCGTCCAATGGAGTTCGCGCCGCTCCCCACAATTGACCCGATGGCCCGGGTTGCGGAGCAGGTCCCTGGGTTCGGCGGAGTTTTCAAAGATCCGGTCCTGCGCGTCATGTATATCTATCTCCAAGATGCCTCGTTGCAGGCAGAGGCGGAAAAGGCCCTGACTGATGTGCTCGGCGCCGATTTCCTTGCGGGAAGCGAGGTCCGAGTTTTGGAGGGTGATTACAGCAAGGCTCACCTGGCCACATGGTACGACCGTATGCGGGATGTCGTCTGGCAGGTCCCAGGCATCTCTCAGACCAGCGTGAGCGAACGCACCAGCCGCATCGAGATTGGCATGTATCCGTTACGTGAGGCACGCGGGGATATGGAGGCCGCGCTGGCGGCATTGGACATCCCCAGGGGCGCCGTCGTCATCGACGTTGGTTGTGAAGGAGGCAACCAGCAGCCGCAAAATATTGGTGATTTGACGGATGAAGCGTTCCTCCGGGCCACCGACTATTCCCTAGAGGTGGTGTCCGAGGCCCCTTACGGGAAAACGGTACAGATGACATTGACTCTACGGAACGTCAGCGATGAGCCACTGAGCTTTGCACTTGGAGGCAGGCCCGCCCATGATTTCGTGGTCACGTCGCCTGATGGCAAGGAGGTCTGGCACTGGATGTGCGCCAGATTCACCCAGGGCGCATTGTTCAATGAAACCCTGGGACCTGGTGAGGAATTGGAGTTTACCGGCGAGTGGGAGCAGGTAGACAACCGGGGAGAGCCCGTCCCAGCGGGTCTCTATCTCGTGCGTGGCGTCTTGAACATCGGACCT
>CAYMZL010000435.1:0-2495 GCA_964394825.1 uncultured Dehalococcoidia bacterium
TGGAATCTGGTAGAAAACGCCGAATTCCATGAATGTCTCCTGGTGATTCCGAATAAGCAGGGGCCCGCCTATTCTAATACAAACGCCTGGTTTTGGGCCGCCCCCATCTCCGACAAGATCGCGAGTCTCCCTCCCGATGGCATCGGGACATCGGGGGACCTAACCTTCCCCCGCAGCGGGGGCTTGCCTCAAATTTGTCATTCTGAGGCCGCCCCGACGCGTCGGGGAAGAATCTCGTTACTTAGAGGAGTGGCCGTAGCGGAGCAACGAGACCCCTCGTCCCGATTCCATCGGGACTCGGGGTGACAGGGGCAGGCGTGCATGAAGCAATGCGGTGGGTCATTATTATCACTTCTGAGGCAAAGCCCCGCAAAGATGGAAAGGACAATTCAAGAGGGCGTCTTTACAGAGGGATGTTGCCGTGCTTCTTGGCGGGAAGGCTGTCCCGCTTGTTTTGAAGCATCTCCAGCGCCTTGATGATCTGCGCCCGGGTCTCCGCCGGATCAATCACGTCGTCCAGGTACCCCCGGCTGGCGGCGATGTAGGGCGTGTTGAATTGCTCTTTATATGCGTCGATGAGTTCTTGACGCTTCTTGTCCTGGTTCTTGGCCTTGGAGATCTCGTCCCGGTAGATTATGTTCACCGCGCCTTCGGCCCCCATGACCGCAATCTCCGCCGAGGGCCAGGCCAGGTTGATGTCCGAGCGCAGGTGCTTGCTGCTCATCACGATATAGGCCCCGCCGTAGGCCTTGCGGATGATGACCGCAATCTTGGGCACCGTGGCTTCGGCATAGGCGAAGATCAGCTTGGCGCCGTGGCGTATGATCCCGCCGTATTCCTGGTCCACGCCGGGCATGAATCCGGGCACATCCACCAGGGTCACGATGGGGATGTTGAAGCAGTCGCAGAACCGGATGAACCGGGCCGCCTTGGCCGAGGCGTCGATGTCCAAGACTCCGGCCAGATATTCCGGTTGGTTGCCCACCAGGCCCACCGAACGCCCGTTCATCCGGGCAAAGCCCACCACCACGTTGGGGGCGAAGTTCTGGTGGACCTCCATGAACTCTTCATCATCGACGATCTTGTAGAAGATCTCCCGCATGTCGTAGGGGCGGTTGACGTCGTCTGGGACCAGGTAACGCAGGTCGGGCTCGTTCCGGGCCGCCGGGTCGTCGGTGGGCTCGTGGGGGCTGTCCTCCAGATTGTTGCTGGGGAGGAAGCTAAGCAGGTGCCGCACCTCGTTGATGCACTCTTCTTCGGTCTCGTAGACGAACTGGGCCACGCCGCTGCGGGTGGCATGGGTTGCCGCGCCGCCCAGGTCCTCGTGGGTCACCTCTTCGCCGGTCACCGCCTTGATGACATCGGGGCCGGTGATGTACATCTGGCCGGTGCCCTTGACCATGAAGACGAAATCGGTGATGGCCGGGGAGTAGACCGCGCCGCCGGCCGCGGGACCGACGATCACCGATATCTGGGGAATGACGCCCGAGTACATGGTGTTGCGCAGAAAGATGTCGCCGTAGGCTGCCAGGCTCAAGACCCCTTCCTGGATGCGGGCCCCGCCCGAGTCGTTGAACCCGACCACGGGGCAACCGGCCTTGACCGCCAGGTCCAACATCTTGCAGATCTTCTGGCTGACGGCCTCCGACAGCGAGCCGCCCATCACGGTGAAGTCCTGGGCAAAGGCAAAGACCTGGCGGCCCTCCACCTGTCCGTAGCCGGTGGCCACCGCGTCGCCCAGCACCATGCGGTCGGCCATGCCGAAGTCGGTGGACCGGTGGGTGACAAAGGAATCCAATTCTTCGAACGTCCCCTCGTCCATGAGCAGGTTCAGCCGCTCACGGGCGGTCAGTTTGCCCCTGCTGTGTTGCTGGTCTATCCGGTCCTGGCCGCCGCCCTTCTGCGCCTCTTGGCGCATGGCGTTCAGGGCGTCGATCTTCTCGTCGATCTGCCGTTTTTCCGCAGTCACAGCCCCTCCCGCCGGGTTGCAGAGCGGACCCCAGTGGTCCGCGCCGTCCCTATTGATAAGAGGACGAATCTCAAGGTCGATCTGACGAGGATACGTCCCGATTTAGGCACACTTAAGCATGGTTCATCGTAGCAGACGCGGCGAACGAGGAGCAAGGAGTCTGAGCATGCCCCAGAGTGATAAAATGGGGCCGTCTCGAGGCGTTTACCTGCCGCTATTTCGCCTCGCTCCGCCCGGCAACGATATCGGAGTTTCCAAACCATGCCCCAAGTCCAAACACCCATCGCCAGCCTGAACGTAGCCAACGGCGAGACATTGGCTTGGGGGGCCCGCACCTACGTGATGGGCATCATCAACGTCACCCCCGATTCTTTTTCCGGGGACGGCCTGGGCGGCGACGTTGCCGCGGCGGTGGACCTGGCCCTGCGGTTTCAAGACGAGGGCGCCGACATCTTGGACATCGGCGCCGAGTCCACCCGTCCCGGTCACCGCCGGATCTCTCTGGAAGAAGAACTGCAAAGGCTGA
>CAYMZL010000436.1:0-2490 GCA_964394825.1 uncultured Dehalococcoidia bacterium
AACCTTTGGTATGTAACCCTTGCCATCGGGGCCGCCAGTGCTGCGAGCGTGGTCAAGGCGGGGCCCGACCGGCGGTACGTCACCCCTGCCATCGTGGCCGCCAGTGCAACGAGCGTGGCCAAGGCGGAGCCCAACCTGCCGTACATCGCCCCTGCCGTTCCGGCAGCCACCCGGACCCCGGTCCCCAATTTGGCTCCGGCCGCTCCTCGGCGGACCGGTCCCATCGCGACCCGCGGTTGCCGGCGGGCGGATTGCGATACGACGATCCACAGCAGGGCGGCGCCCCCGAACCCGATGAGAACCAGGGCCCAGGTGTCGAAGTCGAAGTCGAAGCCGCCCCGATCGGTTTGGATCGGCAGCGCCACCTTCTCAATGGTGACGGGTATCAAAGAGCTGCCAGAGGTGGTCCCGCTGAAGGTGATGGTCACCTCTGCCGTATGGCGGCCAACGCCCAGAATGTCGCGGTTCACCGAAAGGGTGATGGGCCGGCTTTCTCCCGACGACAACACGAAGTTCGTGGGGGTCGCGGTGAGCCAAGGTTGATCGGTGGTAATCGTGTATTCCAGCGGACCGCCACTGGGCGGCGTTGACACCGTTATGATGCCACCGGTCCCGGCGGCCCCCAGGTCCAGCCTCGGGCTAACGATGGGAGGAATCAGCGGTGGCGGGGGTGGCGGCGGCACTTCCAACTCGACCGCGATGACCGAGCTGCCCGAAATAGCTCCGCTGTAGGCGATGGTCAGCAGGCCGGTGTGGAAGCCAACGTCCAGGTCCTGGCGGTTTACCGACACGACGACGGCCTGGCTGGCGCCCGGCGACAGGACGAAGCTGGTGGATGCAACGGCCAGCCACGGGACGTGGCTGGTGATCGTATACAGCAACGAACTGCTCGAGAGCGGATTGGACACGATCGTAGTGCCGCTGGTGCCATTGGGTCCAAGGTTTAGCGTCGGGCTAACGACGGGTGGAACGCCGGCTTCCGACACCTCCATCGAGACTGTGATTGATGATAGGCCCGAGATTAACCCGGCAAAGGCGATGACCGCCTGGCCGGTGTAGGTACCGGCCGGCAGTCCGGTGCGGTCCACTGACAAAGTGACGGCCTGGAACGTCCCCGGACTCAAGCTGAACTTGGATGGGTTGGCGGTCAGCCAGGGCTGATCGGTGGTGACGGTGTATTCCAAGAGGGCGCCCTCGGCCGGGTTGGCCACGGTGACCGTCCGGTCCGTACTGTTGGTACCCAATACCAGCAGGGTGCTGCTGGTCGGCGGCGGAGGCGCCGGTCCCACCTTCAGGCGCCCCACCAACCGGTCGAGGCGCACCTCGTAGGCGCCTTCCCTGGGCTCGAAGACGAAGGACACCGGCAGCGTGGTTTTCGGCGGGATCTCCACACTTTGGCTGGCCTGGACGCGGCCATTCAGCCAGAGTGTCAGGTTATGGTTGATGGTGGCCGCCCCCAGGTTGACCACCTGGGCCTCGACCGTGACCTCTTGCCTTTCGCGGATCTGGGGAGGGTCGATGCGCAGGTTATCCACCCGGTATTGGATCGGTGGCAAGTCGGTACGTCCCGAGATGGACCAAAGAGAGAACCCGGATGGAGTCGCGGTATAGGTGACCCGGTCTTCATCCTCCCGGACCCGTTTGGCGTCGAATGGCACCCATACCCCCCGCTCCTCGTCGTACCGATTGAAGCGGACCGACCATGGGTGGATGTCGTTGTCCTGCAGCCAGCTCTTCTCCACGAAGAAAGAGACGTGCGTCGCGACGAGATCATCCTCGTTGAAGTTCTCGCCCGAAAGACCGATGTAGGCACTGGCCATTTCGCCGGGTGGCAGGGGCTCCACACCTTCCGGCAGTGCCGGGAACTCCGTCACCTCCACATGCGCGTCGGGCTGTGCCCGGGGGAACTTGGCCAGGATCTGCTCGATGGCAGTGGGCGTCGCGACGGACTCCCAGACCTGGCCGGTTGCCGGATCGACCCCCTCCAATGGTGGGTCCTCCGAGACGAAGGACTCGACCGGTATCTCAAGGCCCAGGGCCGCCAAAGCGCCGGGCACGCCGGCGATTCCCGCCCCCAGCGCAGCCTGTATCACGCCGGTGTCGAATTTCGCCGCCTGCAAGATGGCGTTACTGGTCGCCAACGCGTCATTAATGGCGGCCTCGACAAGCACCTTGCCGATGGTCTCGGTGTCGATCCTGGCCGCCTCCACCAGGAGGACGGCCACCGTCCCAGGGCTGTCTTCTGCGGCCGCGGCAATCATCCGGCCGATGATTTCGGTGCTGATGTTGGCGGCCAGCACCAACGCCTCCGACGCCGCGAAGGTGTCGATCGCGGCTGCCTCAACCAGTTCGATTCCGGCCGCTGACGGGTCCAACTCCCCGAATTCCACCAGCAGGTCCCCGGCTGCAGCGTCCTCGTCCAGGATGCTGGTAGTCAGATCAACGGAAACAGTGAATGTGCCGCCACCCCCTCCCGCCGGCGCCGGCGTG
>CAYMZL010000437.1:0-2489 GCA_964394825.1 uncultured Dehalococcoidia bacterium
CCGCCGTGGGCAACGGTGTCCCAGACCATCTGCCCCATGCACACCGCCACCGTGCGGGGCTCCGGCACGGGGTTCATGACGATCGTCCGCTCCAGTTCCTCCGGGGTGATGTTGGCCAGAAAATCCCTGGCATGGTTCTTCAGCGCTTCGTAATGGGCCAGTTGCACCCCTTTGGAGGGCGGCCGCCACTGGGCGACTTGGGCGGCGCTCCAACCCACGCCCCGGTCTTCTTCATCGGCGGGCATGCCGAACTTCTCATGCCAGCCCTCGGACACCCATACCTGGGTCAGGTCCCGGAGCCGGGTATGGATGAACATGTCGGTCACCCGCGTCAGGTGCCACAATATCCAGGCCACGGAGTTGCATTGGTCGGTGGGCTGGCGGGACAAGGCCGCTTCGTCCAAGCCCTCAAGCGCCCCGTCAATCATCTCCCAATTCCGCTCCATCGCCAGGACCACCGGGTCAACTGGACTCGCCATGGGCTCCTCCCTATTCCAAAACCATTACGCAAAGGCAAAATTTCGAGCAATGACTAGTCGAATTCCAGGTCCAGGCTGATGTCCAGGGCGTTTACCGAGTGGGTTAGCCCCCCGATGGAGATCAGGTCCACACCCGTTTCCGCCACCGCCCGGACCGTGTCGTAGGTGATGCCTCCGGAGGCCTCCACCACGGCTTGGTCACCGATGACCTTCATGGCGCCGGCCATCTCCGCCACCGACATGTTGTCCAGCATGATGATGTGGGCGCCGGCCTCCAAGGCCTCTTTCACCTGGTCCATGGTCTCAACCTCCACCTCCACCTTGATGGTGTGGGAGGCGCGGGCCAGGGCCAGTTGGATAACGTCTTTGAGGCCCATCTCCCGGAAGCGGTTGGCCTGGATGTGGTTGTCCTTGATCAGGATGCCATCGGCCAGGTTCAACCGGTGGTTGTAGCCGCCGCCCATGCGCACCGAGTACTTGTCCAGGTAGCGGTGGCCGGGCGCGGTCTTGCGGGTGTCCACGATCCTGGCCTTGAGCCCCTGCACCGCCTGTACGTAGCGGTGGGTGTCGCTGGCGATCCCGCTCATGCGCTGCATGAAGTTTAGCGCGGTGCGCTCCGCCCTCAGGATGCCGGCCGCCGAGCCCCGGACCACGGCGATGTCGTCCCCAGGAGAGAGCGGCGAGCCGTCTTGCAATAAGGCTTTGGCGTCCAAAGTGGAATCGACCCGGTGGAAGACCGCGATGGCCACGTCCACCCCGGCCAACACTCCATCGGCCTTGGCCCGCAGCATCCCCGTTCCCTGGATCTCCGGCGGGACCACCGCCTGGGTGGTGGGGTCATTGAAGGTCTGGTCCTCGGCGACCGCGGCATCGATCAGCGCGTAGACATCTGGTGGAAACTGTGTCATGGCACGCCTTCCTTACTTTGAGAGAAGGGATAAAAACCAGATTAAGCTATGAAAACCCGATGAATCGGTGAATCGGCAGGAAAGGCGTAGGGCAAGGGGATGCCTGCTACTTGAGGGCGAGCATCCGTTCCAGGGCTATTTGGGAGTCCCGCTTGATGTCTTCCGGCACGGTTATCTCGTTATGGACCACGCCGTCCAGCAGTCCGTCCAGCATCCAGAGCACATATGCCGGGTGGATGCGGTACATTGTGGAGCACGGGCAGGTCACCGGGTCCAGGCAGAACACCGTCTTATCGGGGTTGTTGATGGCCAGCCGGTTAACCAAGCTGACCTCGGTGCCGATCCCCCACTTGCTGCCGGCCGGAGCGGAGTTGACTTTCTGGCGGATGTACTCGGTGGACCCGACCATGTCGGCGGCTTGGACGGTCTCCATGGGACATTCCGGGTGGACCACGATATTGATATCGGGGTGGAGGACCCGCGCCGCTTCTATCTGGCCGACGGTGAACCGGGTGTGGACCGAGCAATGGCCTTGCCACAGCACCATCTTGGCCCGGCGGAGCTGCTCCGGCGTGTTGCCGCCCAGCGGCCGAAAGGGGTTCCAGACCACCATCTCATCGAGGGGCACGCCCAGGTCCAGAGCCGTGTTGCGGCCCAGGTGCTGGTCGGGCAGAAAGAAGACCCGCCCGGACTGGGTAAAGGCCCACTCCAGCACTGCCTTGGCGTTGGATGAGGTGCATACGGCGCCGCCGTTCCGGCCGCAGAGGGCCTTGATCCCGGCGATGGAGTTCATGTAGGTGACGGGCAAGATGCCGCCCGGCCCCAGGACCTGTTCCAGGTCGTCCCAGGCGTCTTCCACGTCGTCCATCGGCGCCATGTCGGCCATGGAACAACCGGCGGTGATATTGGGCAGGATCACCTTCTGATGGGGCGCGGCCAGGATGCAGGCGGTCTCCGCCATGAAGTGCACGCCGCAGAAGATGATGTAGTCGGCGTCGGGACGGGAAGCGGCTTCACGGGACAGCAGGAAGGAGTCGCCCTGGAAGTCGGCGTACTTGATCACCTCTTCCCGCTGGTAATGATGGCCCAAGATGGTGACCGA
>CAYMZL010000438.1:0-2488 GCA_964394825.1 uncultured Dehalococcoidia bacterium
CTCAGATTACTCTGGCCTCTGGAGTGGACCGATGCACGTCGGAACGTCAATCTTTTTCCAGAATCACCGCCGTACCCGCACCGACCACGAGGTCTACCAGAACGAGCTTCGCCTGGCCGACCTGGCCGAACCATTGGGGTACGAGTCCATCTGGGGCGTGGAGCACCATTTCACCGATTACACCATGTGCCCGGACGTGCTGCAGTTCCTTTCCTACATGGCCGGACGTACCGAAAGGGTGCAACTGGGCAGCATGGTGGTGGTCCTTCCCTGGCACAATCCCGTACGGGTCGCGGAGCAGTTCTCGGTGCTGGACCATCTGAGCGGCGGGCGGGCAGTGGTCGGCGTGGGCCGGGGTCTGGCCAGAGTGGAATACGAAGGCTTAAAGCTGAACATGTCCGAGTCCCGGACCAATTTTAACGAGAGCGCCCGGATGTTGGTCCAGGCCTTGGAAGAAGGAGTGGCCGAGTTCGATGGGGAGTTGATCAAGCAGCCCAGGGTGGAAATCCGGCCCAAGCCTTTCAAGAGTTTCCAAGGACGTATCTACGCCGCCGCCGTTTCTCCGGAATCCTCGCTGGCCTTGGCCGAGTTGGGGTTGGGCATGTTGATAATTCCCCAGAAACCCTGGAGCGAGGTTGAGACCGAATTGAACGCCTACCGGGAGATATACCAAGAGGTGAACCGGTCGGCCGCACCGGCGCCCATCGTGGTCGGATTCACCTTCTGCCATGAGGACGAAGGCAAAGCCCGGGAGATGGCCAAAGAGTACGTCGGCAACTACTGGGAGTCGGTGATGGACCACTACGAGTTCCGCAGCGACCACCTGAAGACCACCAAAGGCTACGAATACTACGGCAAATTCACGGAGAAGATTGAAGAATACGGCGACCGGGACGTCAAAGATTTCTTCGTCGATCTGCAGGTATGGGGCACCCCGGAGCAGTGCTACCAGAAGATAATGGACATTCGAGGCCACACGGGCCACGATTCATTCTTGGCGGCGTTCAGCTTCGGCGGCATGGCCTACGACGAGGTTGAGCAGAGCATGAGACTCTTCGCCAAAGAAGTCATGCCCGAGTTGAAGAAACTGCCCGCCGCCGCGTGACCCGCTACCGCGCGGCCTATTCGCCGACGTAGCGCATATCCTCTTTCTTTATCTCGGCCAGGGGACGCCAGGCGAACCGCTGGCTATAGGGGTTTTCAACCCCTTCCAGAGCGTCGGCCACCAACCCGCCCAAGACCGGGGCGAACTTGAAGGCGTGCCCGCTCCCGCCGGTGGCAACCACCAATCCCTGCCGTTCCGGGTCGCGGCCGATCCAAAAGTCTCCGTCCCAGGTGTCGGTGTAGAGGCACATCTTGCTTTCATGCATTGGGACAGACGCCAGGGACGGCAACGACTGCGCCAGGAAAGTCCGGCACAGGGCTTCCTCGTCCGCCAGTATCACCCTTTCCGCGTCCGGGTGGACCCGCCGGCCCGGTCCGTGGTTGGCCATCTTGACCACGCCTTCGTGGTTGGCCGGGAAGCCGTACCAACCGCTGCGGGGGGTGTCCGCGGCCCAGGGCGGGAAAGACGGAGGGCGGTAGCTGCCGGGGTCTTGAGGTTTGAAGTAGAAGACGGGCTGCCCCACCGGCCACATCAGGTCGGCCAGCTCGGGCAGCAGGACGGTCGTCCAAACCCCCGCCGCCACCACGACCCAATCTGCCCGCAATTCGGTACCGTCAGATGCGGAGGCGCCAGAGACCCGGTCGCCGTCTTGTAACAACCGGACTGCCGAGAACCCGGTCACCACGGACACCCCGGCGTTGGCGGCGTCTTGGGCCAAGCTGGCGGTTATCTCGCCGGCTTCGGCCCAGCCGGCCATGGGGTTGAAGTAGCCGTCGACGTAATACTCCGAGTTCCAGTGGGGATATCGCCGGGCCAGGTCACCGGGGGCGAGACGCTCCAGGGAGAAGCCACGGCCGGTTAAAAGATCGTAGGAGTCCTGCTCAAACTCTCCGGCAAGCATGGGAGCGCTGGTGAGGAGCAACATGCCGTCTTCGTGGAAAAGGTCCCGGCCCCAGCCGGCGTTCCAGCGGCGCCAGCCCTCGATGGCGTCGGCGCCCAAGGTGGAATATAGCCCGTCGGCGCCGTAATCAATCCGTACCATGCGGCTGAGGTCATTGGAGGTCGCCAGGGGATGGGGAATCGGTCCGGGGTCGGCCACGGTCACCCGGTATCCCCGCTGCCGAAGCTCAAGCGCGGCGGTCAGGCCGAAGATACCCGCCCCAATGACCAGCACCGAGTTTTCAGAGGGCACGAATCACCTTGAGCCGCCTGGCCGGGCCTGGAGGGGGTCGATCACGTGAATCATCCAGCGGCCGCGGACCGGATGGCCTCCCTTAGTTCGTCGATACCCACGTCGCCCCGGTGGAGCTCGCCGCCGATCTCGTAGGTTGGAGTGCCGCACACCCCTTTCTCTTTGGCGGCGTCGTACTCGCGCAGCACGGT
>CAYMZL010000439.1:0-2480 GCA_964394825.1 uncultured Dehalococcoidia bacterium
GCGCCACAGGGCACGGCGGACGTGACATTTCGCTGTCACACCCACATCTTCGCCTTGCTGATGTACGGGCGAATGCCAGCCTCGGAGGCAATGGCCGCCGGGCACCTGGCCGTGGATGGCAACACCAAACTGGCTCAGCAGTTCAGCCAGTGGTTCAAGGGAATCTAAACCGGCGGGCCCAACCGTTCCAGCGCCTCGCCGGACAGCCGGTAGGTGGACCATCCGTCCACCCGCCGAGCGCCCAGGTTCTTATAGAACCCGATGGCCGGCTCGTTCCAGTCCAGCACCGACCATTCCATCCTGGGGTAGCCCCGGGCCTTGGCCAACCCGCCGCCGTAGACCATCAACTCCCGTCCCACGCCACGGCCCCGCCACTCCGGCAGCACGAAGATGTCTTCTAGGTACAGGCTGGGACGGCCCGTGAAGGTGGAATAGTGCTGGCAGAACACGGCAAAGCCAACCGGCTCGGCATCGTGGTAGGCGAAGATGGCTTCCGCGCTGGGCCGGGCGCCGAATAGTGACTCCTGAAGGTCCTGTTCGGTGGCCACCACATCGTCGGACAGCCCTTCGTACTCGGCCAAGCCCTTGATGAACCGAAGGACCAGCGCAACGTCGCCGGGTGTGGCCGGCTCGACGCGGATCTGGTTCTGGCTGCTCATCTCCCCTATTTCCTCTGTCATCGGGCCTTAACCGACCCGGTACCGGTCCAGCAGTCCCATGTTCAACTCAAAGCCGATGCCCGGCCGGTCGGGCACGGTGACGTATCCGTCTTCGTCGGGCTTCAGCACCGGCTGGAACATCTCGGCCCGCAGCGGGTCCACGGCCACCGGGTAGTACTCCAGAAACTCGCCGTGGGGTATGGCCGCCGCCAGCGGCAGTTGCAGCTCCTGGCAACCGTGGGGGGCGATGGACACGCCACGCTCGGCGGCCAGGTCGGTGATGTCCTTGGCCACGTCGTATCCGGGAACGATGCCCACGTCCACGTTCAAGATAGAGGCTCCCTTGTGGTCCAGCAATGTCTTGAAGTGGGCCAGGTGGTAGCCGTTCTCGCCGGTGGCGATCTTCACGCTGGATGCCTCGGCCAGCTTCCCGTGGCCCTCGTAGTCGTGGATGGGCAGGGGTTCTTCGAACCAGTAAACGTCATACTGGGGTAGCTGCCGGGCGAATTCCAGCGAGGTCTCCAGGTCCAGGGCGCAGTTGGCGTCGACCATGAGGGTTGCGTCGTCGCCGATGGCTTTGCGGGAGGCCTCGACCCGGCGCATGTCGCCGGCCACGCCCACATTGGGGTCGCCGATCTTGATCTTCACCGCCGATGCATGCATCTCCTCGACGTTGAAGCGCACCTCTGCTTGCAGTTCCTCCAATCCCTTGCCCTCGGCGTAGTAACCCCCGGCGATGTAGGTGCGGATGCGTTTCTGAGCTCCGCCCAGCATCTGGTGGATGGACCGGCCCAGCGCCTTGCCCTTGATGTCCCAGCAGGCGATGTTGATGGCGGCCAGGACCTGGGTGTTTATTCCTCCGATGCCCAGGATCTTGATCAGCTTCTCGCCCAGATCGTTGGACAGGGAGCGGGTGTCCATGGGGTCCCGGCCCACCACCAAGGGCCGGAAGTAGTCGACATAACCGGGGAACAGGTTCAGGGGCCGCTCGGCGGCAGTGCCGCCGTTCCAGCCGTAGCCGGTGATGCCCTCGTCGGTATGCACCGTTACTTTGTGCAACCGGCCCGGCCCGTAGAAGTGGCTGCCGTTCCAGATGCCGGGCCTCTCCCACTCAAATATCTCGCTGGTGACCTCTGTTATCTCCATTTGGGGTTAAACCAGCCTCTAGTCCAGGTTGGAACTGCCTTAGGGCACGTCCATACGTTGTAGACGACGTACGCCCAGCAACAAAAATACCACGGTCACAACCGCCGCTCCGCCGATGGCCACGGGCAATTCAATAACCCGGTCCTCCAGAGCGGGGAAGCTGGGCTTGTCCAAGCCGCTCATTATCGCCAGGGTGTAACCGCGAACGCTCAGATAGTCGACTCCGCGGATGAACGAACTGATGACCCCCTCCCAGAGCAGGACGTAGACCAGGGCGAAGGGTAACGCCCGAGTAGTGACCAGTCCAGCCCAGGTGAATATGGCCGCATAGGCCAGCACACCCGCGGCCAGAGCGGCGGCAACCGCCAGAGCGGGCCGCAGTTCGCCGTCGAACCCCAACAATGTAGCGGCGACGCCGCTGAGCACCAGCAGCGGGCCGCAGATGATCAACGGAGCCAACACCTTTGGCATGACGATGCGCCACCGGGCCACCGGCATGAGGGCCAGATAGCCGAGCGTCTTGTCCTCCAATTCATTGCCGAAGGACGATGTCGCCAGGGCCATGGTCACGATGGGCAGTATCCCGGCGACCAACATGCCGTCCAGCAGGATGTTGGTGGAATTGCGGTTGAATTCGGCCTCGGTCTCGCCCGTGGCCGCGAAATGGACTATGAC
>CAYMZL010000440.1:0-2479 GCA_964394825.1 uncultured Dehalococcoidia bacterium
TCCCGGCCGCCTGAGGCCGGGTCATGACCGCTGCTCCCGTCCGTTTTATCGCCCCACCAACGCCTGAGCCGCCGGCCGATCTCCTGCTCCGCCCCTTCTTCGCTGGGCTGATAGTAGCGCCGTCCTTTCAGGGACGGCGGCAGATACTCCTGCTCCGCGAAATGGTCCTGGAAATCGTGGGAATACTTGTAGTCCTTGCCGTATCCCATGTCCTTCATCATCCCGGTAACGGCGTTTCGAAGGTGCAGGGGCACCGGCTCGTTGACCTCCTCCCGCACGTCCCGCATGGCCTGGTTCAGCGCCGCGTAGGCCGAGTTGCTCTTGGGCGCGGTGGCCAGGTAGACCGTTGCCTCCGCCAGGGGTATGCGCCCCTCGGGCATGCCTAGAAAATGTACCGCCTGCTGGGCGGCCATCGCCACCGGCAGCGCTTGGGGCTCGGCCAGCCCGATGTCCTCGGAGGCCAGGATCACCAGGCGGCGGGCGATGAACAACGGGTCCTCCCCAGCTTCGATCATCCGGGCCAACCAGTAGAGGGCTCCGTCGGGCGACGACCCCCGGACCGATTTGATGAACGCCGAGATGGTGTCGTAGTGGCTCTCCCCCGCTTTGTCGTACAGCGGAAAGCGCCTTTGCAGGGCATCGGATATGGTGTCCAGGTCGATGATATGGTCCCAGCCGGCGTCGGCGGAGCAGGCGTAGGCCGCCGTCTCCAGGGCGTTCAGGGCGATCCGGGCGTCGCCGTTGGCGATGTTCACCAGATGGTCCATGGCGTCGTCGGCCAAGGTAGCATTCAAAGGTCCCAGGCCCCTCACCTGGTCAGCCAGGGCCCGGTTTACGATGGCCGCCGTCTGGTCCGGCTCCAGGCTCTGAAGGGCAAACACCCGGCAGCGGGACAGCAGCGGTGCGATTACCTCAAAGGACGGGTTCTCGGTGGTCGCGCCGATGAAGGTGATGGTGCCGTCCTCGACGTGGGGCAGGATGACGTCCTGTTGGGCCTTGTTGAACCGGTGAATCTCATCCACAAAGAGGATGGTGGATTGTTGGTGCATCCCCTTGCGGTCCCGGGCCTCGCTCACGATGCGCCGCAGGTCGGCCACTCCCGATGTGACGGCGCTGACCGGTTGAAAGTCGGCCTGAGTGGATGCAGCCACCAACCGCGCCAGAGTGGTCTTCCCCGTGCCCGGCGGTCCCCAGAGGATGATGGAGGGCAGACGCCCGGCGGCCAGGGACTTCAGCAGCACCCGGCCGGGGTCGACGATCTGTTCTTGGCCCACCAACTCGTCGAAGGTCCGGGGCCGCATCCGGTCCGCCAGCGGTGCGTCGCGCTCCGCTTGGACCTTCCTGCCATGCTCGAACAATGACTCGGATGAGCTCATGGTCGTTCACCTCACGGCTGCCGGGACTCCGGAACCGGCTAAGCTACTGAAAGCGGGGCATGACCTCTTTGGCGAATAGGCGCATGGACCTTTCGACCTCGGCGTGGGGCAGCATGCCGCCGATGTTGAACCAGCACATGAATTCCTGCGGCCCGTACATGTCTTGGAATCTTTCAAGTTTGGCGGCCACCTGGTCCGGGGTCCCCACGGCGGCGAACTCCTCCATGACGCTCTCGGCGGTCAGGCTAAGAGCCCGGCTGGAGCCCCGGCTGGAACCCCCGGATGCGCTGATGTCCCGGAGCGTTCCCAGGTAGTTGTCGACGGTCTTTTTAAAGGCGGCCTTGGCTTCTTTCTCGTCGGCGGCCACGTGCATGGGCACGTTGATATTAATCTTGAGCTTCGCGGCGTCGTGACCGTTCCCGGCCAGTTCCGCGCGGTAGGACGCCAGCCCGGCCAGGGCCCCTTCGGTGGTCACTATGGTGGGCGCGACCAGGATGTTATGACCCAGGGACCCGACGATGCCGAAGGTGTCGGCGCTGTTGGCGGCCACGTACACCGGAGGGTGAGGCCCCGATTTCAATCGGGGCACCGGTCTGGGCGTCACCGTGTGCCCATGGGCCTGGTAGTACTTCCCCTGGTAGGTGAAGTCCTCTTGGGCCCACAAGCCCAGCACCAACTCCAGGGCCTCCAGGAAGCGCTCCCGTCCCTCTCCCTGGTCGATTCCATAGCCCTGGAAGTGGGTGGGCATGGCGCCCCGGCCCACGCCGAAGATGGCCCGGCCGTTGGACAACACGTCCAGGGTCGCCACCTCCTCCGCCAGCCGCACCGGTTGGTGCAAGGGCAGCAGGTTGACCGCGTTACCGATGCGGATTCGTTTGGTGGTCTGGGCGATGGCCGACGCAATCATCATCGGGGCCGAGATCACCGAGAACCGGGGATTGAAGTGCAGCTCCGCCAGCCAGGCGGCGTCGAAGCCCAGTTCGTCGGCCAGTTGGCATTGGGCGATGGTGTCTTGGAACCGGGCGGCGGGAGTTTGGTCTACCGCGCATGGAATCTGGTAGAAAACGCCGAATTCCATGAATGTCTCCTGGTGATTCCGAATA
>CAYMZL010000441.1:0-2466 GCA_964394825.1 uncultured Dehalococcoidia bacterium
CTCTCCCACCAACGACGGCGTCAGCGCCATCTTGGTGATGAGTGAAGAGAAGGCCCTGGCCCTGGGGCTGGAACCCCTGGCACGAATCATCGGCTTCGGGGTTGCCGGGGTGAAGCCCCAGTTGATGGGTTTGGGCCCGGTGCCCGCCACCAACAAGGCCATGAAGTACGCCGGGCTCACCATGGACCAGATCGACCGCGTCGAGTTCAACGAGGCCTTCGCCGCCCAGATCATACCCAGCGCCAAGGAACTGGGCATACCCATGGAGAAGTTGAACGTCAACGGCGGGGCGCTGGCTATCGGCCATCCCTTGGGCGCCACCGGAGCGCGGTTGGTGCTGTCCCTGGCTCACGAGTTGCGCCGCTCCAACTTGACCTACGGTCTGGCCACCCAGTGCATCGGCGCCGGCATGGGCATCACCACGGTGATAGAGCGCATCTAGCGCTTCCGGCCCCCATCTGACTTCGAGCCAACGTAGGGGCACGGCATCGCCGTGCCCCTACCACGTTTGTGGGACGCCGGTTATGTGAGGCGGCTGACTCAATAACGGAGGCGGTCTTTTTCGTAGCCCTGGCTTGATAACTGCGGTTCTAGTTGGGATAGGCGACGCTTTTGGCCGCGGTCGTCGAAGCGGCCATTCCCGAATGACAACGGCGACGGCTGCTTGGGGCGGGAGGTGCAGAGCGCCCGCTTGACCGCGCTTGTTAGGCTCCAACGGAGCTAGCGTATCTTGTAGTACATCTTCGGCTCGGTGCCGTCGAGTACGTTCCTGATACGCGGGGCATGGCGGATGAGCACCAGCGCAGTCGCAAAATAGCTGGGGATCGCGGCCTGGGGGAAAACGAAGTAGGCGATGATGGGCATCGCCGCCATGGCCGCCATCTGTCCCACTACCATCAACCGGGTGAATCCCACCGTCACCAGGAAGGTCAGCACCCACAGCCCGACCAACGCAGGGGCGAAATAGAATGCCAACACTGAAGCGCAGGCAAGCCCCTTTCCGCCCTTTAACCGTAGAAACGCGGAGTAGTTATGGCCAACTATTGCCGCGATGCCACCCACTCCGGCGCCCACGTTCTCTGGTAATCCTGAGCCTCGGGCCAAATAGACACCCGCTGTAATGGCCAGAGCTGTCTTCAGCATATCGCCTGCCAGGGCGAGGAAGGTCAGCATCTTGGAGTTGGTGGCCCGGTGAACGTTGGCGGTCCCCACGTTGGCCGTGCCCCACTGTAGGATGTCCTTCTGGGTGAAGCGTTTGACCAGTATATAAGCCGTCGGGAAAGAGCCGAAGAGATAGCCTACGACCGCAACGACCACCCAAGTGCCGACATCAACCGCCACCGTACACCTCCAGCAAAAATCACGGGGGCTACTTAATATTTATGGTATTTTGGCCCTTCCTGTTGCCTTCGTGACCTGCTAACTCACCCTGTGGCTATTCCAGATCCGGGTTTGGACCGGGCCATATTTCAGTATAGCGCGATTTAAAGAAGGCCGGACCGCGGCATTTTCACCATGGGACCCTGGTCCGGCCTGCCGAAGCAGGGCTTCTGGAGGCGGCCCAAGTAGTGATAGACTCTCCGCCAGATGTCCAGATACTGCCCTGAGTCCGGAGGAGAGAAATGGCACGCCTACCGATCGTATCAGTCGAGATGGTCCCTGAGGAGTTCCGCGAGGCCTTCGCCGAGGTTACCGCCCCAGCCGGTGGGTCCATCACCGGAGGACCCGGTTCGATTACCATCAACAGCCCGGAGATGGCCAGGCGCCGCAATCACCTGACCAGCTATCTGCGGTACGAGACCGAATTCCCCCAGCGGATATTGGAACTGGCCATATTGACCGCCGCCAGGGCCATGGACTGTCAGTACGTCTGGAACGCCCACGCTCCGGCGGCCAGGAAGGCCGGTGTCGCCGACGCCTTGGTGGACGCCCTGCGGGACCAACGCCCGCTGCCGGACCTGGCCTCAGACGAAGAAGCCATAATTAACTACGGCAACGAGTTCTTCAAGAACCACAAAGTCAGTCAAGTGACCTTCGATAAGGCGCTGGAGCAGTTCGGCGCGCAGCATCTGGTCGAGCTGACAACGCTGATGGGCCACTATGCCCAGACGGCTTTCTATTTGAATGCGTTTGAGGTTGAACTGCCGGAACAGGTCACGGAGCCGTTGCTGCCGGTTTAGCCCGCTATGGCGTGCCCACCGCCCGGCCCTCGTCGGACGCCAGCCGGATGGAGTCGATCAAGCGGTGCAGCTCCACCGCGGTATCGAATGTGGGGTAGCTTGCCGACCGGCCGCGGATCGCCTCGCCGAACAGGTAGTACAACTGGCCCACGTTATGGGGCGCGCCCTTGGGCATGCCCTCCAACACGTTGGTGTGCTTGTCCGAGACTTTGATGTCCTCCAGCTTGTCGCTGCCCTGGGCTCCCTGGAGATAAACTTCGCCCAGTTGAGGGGAGTCTTCAGAGGT
>CAYMZL010000442.1:0-2461 GCA_964394825.1 uncultured Dehalococcoidia bacterium
GGTCCGAATTCCGTGGGCTGAAGTATGGGTGCGTAAGCCGGGCTATATTCTAGCATGAGGGACGCGTAAACCAGTGGACCCATGACCCCATCTAGCCCTTGCGGCCACCCAAATCTGGAGATGAATTCCTGGCGTTCGCGGAACCGCTGGTATAGAATAGATTCCAACCGGTCACGGGCTGCGTGACAGGCGGTAGTGTAGCAAGAATGAAACCTAAGCTAGTCGCAATATTCGTCGTGGGGATCCTGTCCCTGTCCATCATTGCCACGGCAGTGGCCGCCATCGGCCAGGCGGTGGCGGAAGAACCCGGCGCGTCCAGCGTCGCCCTTGGCAGCTACACCAACGATATCGGCGACACCAATGACCGCAGCGGCCTGACCGCCGCGTTCTTTAAGGTCTGCCCCTTCCACTGACGCGGCCCCGCCCTGCACCAAAAGTCCTCAGCAGGCATCACCCAGCAGTCCGCAGGCTTAACCAGCCGCCTCCCAGACCTCGGATTTTGCTGCCCAGTTGACCTCGGGCCGCTCCGCGCCGTATGTTCTTGGTGCCCAGACCCAGCCGCACTGGAGAATGTACTGATGCAAGCAGGACTCCCCCCTGAACTTGACGCCCTCAAGAACACCATCCGGCAGATCGTGAAGGATGAATGCTACCCCCTTGAGGCGGAGTTCTTGGCCAACCCGTCCCAAGAGGGAGGAGATGAGGGCGCGCCCAGGGGCATCGCCGAGGCCCTCTCCGGCCTGCTTGGCACCCTGCCAAAGGAGTCCTGGGACCGCCTGAACAAGATCTCCAAGGACACGGGCATCTATACGTCCTTCGTGCCCGAGGAGTACGGCGGCGGCGGCATGGGGGCTTTGGGGCACGTTATCCTGGACGAAGAGGTCCACAAGAGCATCGTGCAACTGCCGACCTCACCGGTGCCCATGATGATGATCGGCGCGGCCACCCCGGAGCAGGTGCAGGAATACCTGCTGCCGTCGGTGGAGGGCAAACTGCACTACGCCTTCGGCCAGACCGAGCCCAACGCCGGCTCCGACCCCGGCGGAATGATGCAGACCCGGGCGGTACTGGACGGCGACGACTGGGTGCTGAACGGCACCAAGACCTTTATCTCCGGGGCCACCACCGCCGACTACATCCTGGTCCAGGCGGTGACCGACCCGGAGAAGCGTCAGCGCGGCGGCATCACCATGTTCATCATCGACAACCCGTCACCGGGCCTGAGCTTCGATCCCATCCGCCTCTGGATAAACCCCACCAAGGTCCAGCAGTTCACGGTCAACCTGGACAACATACGCGTGCCCCAGACCAAGGTCCTGGGCGAGGTGGGCCAGGGGTTCACCCTGGGACAGAAATGGCTGGTGCACCACGACCGGCTGCTCCGCGGCTCCATGGCCACCGGCATCTTGAGCCGGGCATTGGAGATGGCCATCGAATGGGCCAAGGAACGGGTCACCTACGGGCGGCCCATCGCCGACCGGCAGGCCATCCAGTGGATGCTGACCGACGTCTACATCGACATCATGACGCTCCGCGCCTCGACCAGGGAGACCGCCATCCGCGCCGACAACGGCGAAGACGTGCGCGTGGAAGCCTCCATGATCAAATACTGCGCCGGGGAATGGGGCTGGCGCAGCATCGACAAGATCATGCAGATATTCGGCGGGACCGGCGAGACCCTGGACCTGCCCATCGCCCACTGGTACCACATCCTGCGCCACGCCCGCATCGGCGGCGGGACGTCCGAGATCCACAAGTTCGTCATGGCCCGGGGCCTGCTGGACGGGAGAGTCTCTTTCCAGGGGTAGCTTCCAGCCTCCAGTCGGCCACGGCCGGTCTTCCCAGTTGGTCCTGAAGACGATTCAGGGGCAAATCAGCCCGGCAAACACGGCCGGCCGCCGCCCGCGGCACGGTAAAATCTTCTGGCTGGGCGGCCGTATCGCCCCGGTCCACATTTTCGCCGCCGGCATGTCGTACGTTCATGGCACAAATCGCCCACACCTCGCCCCATGCCAACCTGCAGGTCAGAGACCAGTCGGGACAGGTCTCCTGTTTCAATTGTTTGATTGAGACCTACCAGACCCAGGCGTATAATCTGGCCCGCCGAATGCTGAGCGATTGGGCCCTGGCGGAGGACGCGGTGCAGGAAAGCTTCGTCTCGGCGTACCGCGCTTTCAACCGGTTCCGGGGCGAGAACCTCACCGCCTGGGTTTTAAGGATCGTCTCCAACACCTGCCGGGACATGCTGCGCGCCCGCAAAGCCCGGCCCACCCTTTCACTGGACCCTCTGGACACCGGTAACGAGCCCCAAGGTCCCAACGCCGCGGACATCCCGTCCCATGAGCCATCTCCGGAGGACCGGGCCGAGCAATCGGAGTTCAGAGAAACCATCCAGTCGGGACTGGACACCCTCCAAGAGGACCAGCGTTTGGCGGTGTTGCTGGTGGACGTGCACGGCCTT
>CAYMZL010000443.1:0-2456 GCA_964394825.1 uncultured Dehalococcoidia bacterium
GTCGTGATGTCGCTGGTTTCCCCGGCGGCCAGTCTCTCCCGTCCGATTGCCGCCAGGGCCCACACTCTTGCCGCCGGGACCGGCCGGCCGATCTGGGCCTTTGCGCCCAAGGTTTCGGCGATCTGGTCTTGCCAGGCGGTCACGCCCTCGCCGCAAAAGATGGCCGGGCCGGTTATCTCGGCCAGCAGTTCTTCAGCAGTGCAGACACGGTCTTCCCGGAGTCGAATCCCATCGGGGCCAAATAGGGCGGTGGCGCACTCCTGACGGCCTGCTTCCAACAAGGCACAGACCGGGATCCCAGATTTGAGATAGGGGTGGGCCTCCAAGTCCAGGGTGCCTACCCCCACGATCGGTTTCTTCGCCACGAGGGCCAGGCCCTTGGCGACGCTGATCCCCACTCGGAGTGCGCTGAAACCGCCCGGCCCCAGGGCCACCGCCACCCCGTCCAGTTCGGCGGCGGTCAGACCACGGCTCTCCAACAAGTGCGCCACGGCGGGCATGAGCTCAGCGGTGTGGTTAACGGTGGAGTGCCAGGTGCGCGAGGCAACGACGCGGTCCTCGTCGGCTAGGGCCACGCTGGCGTAACGGGTGGAGGTGTCCAGGGCCAGAAGCATCGGTCTATTATCCCAATGGGTCCAGGTTATTTACCAGAGGTGGCGGCTTTTTTCGCCAGCGAGCCCAGTAACGACCGGAACCGCGACTCTTCCACGGCGAGTCCCGGTTCCAAGGTGATATCCCGACGGTCTGGGCCTGGGCCGTAGTCCAGGTCGATCCAAAGACAGTCTTCAGGGAATATCTCCGGCGCCCGGTCGGCCCATTCGACGACACAGACGCCATCGCCGAACAGTTGCTCTTCCAGTCCCAGGTCCCAGGCTTCGGCAGGGCTCCCCATACGGTAGAGGTCCACGTGGTGGAGGGTCAATCGTCCCTGGTGGCGGGTCATGAGCACAAATGTTGGGCTGCGCACGTAGCCTTCGACTCCCAGACCCAGGGCGATCCCCTGGGTGAGACAGGTCTTCCCCGCTCCCAAAGGCCCGGTCAGCAGGAAAACGTCTCCGGCCGAAGCGTGTTCGCCGATGGTCCGGCCGAAGTCCTGGGTAAAACCGGCGCCGGTCGACTGGATGTGCAAGGGGGCGGTCATGGCCTAATCTTGGGCCGGGCCAAAATGGTCCCAACCCCGGTTACCGGACGGGAGTTCCTGGCCGTGGGCATCGACCACCGTTACCCGGCCCGGTTCCCCTTCCACTATCTCTCCCACGACGGCAGCTCCCCCGGGAAGCCCGGAGACGACCTGATTCACCTTTGCCGGCCGGCCGGTGAAGAGCAGCACGTAATCCTCGCCGCCGGACAGGGCCAAGTCCACGCAGTCATCGGGGAACCGGCTGCTCAAGAGCGGGTGCACCGGCAACCGTTCGGCGAATATCTTTCCCGCCACCCCGCTGGCCTGGCACAGCTTGGCAAGGTCGCCGGCCAGCCCGTCGCTCACGTCCATGGCCGTGGCGATCTCGGCCTCGACCAGGGTTTGTCCCGCGGCCACGGCGGGACGGGGACGGCGGTGGCTCGTTCGAAGGTAGTCGGCCGCCTCACCCTTCTCGGTTGGCTCCTGAAGCATCAACTTCAGGCCGCCGCCTGAGCTTCCCAGATAGCCGGTCACCGCCACCAGGTCGCCGGGCCGGGCGCCGGTCCTCACCATGGGCTGCCCCTGCATCGCCCCGGTCAGCGCAACGGTGATGAACACCACCGGAGAACGGACCATGTCCCCGCCGACGATGGCCAGGCCGTATTCGTTGCTGACCTCCATCATTCCTTGGTAGAGGCTCTCAAGGTCGTGGACCTGGGTTTCGGGCGGAAGGCCCAGGGTGACCAGGGCGTAGGTCGGCAGTCCACCCATCGAGGCGACGTCGCTGATGTTTGAAGCCACCGACTTCCAGCCCAGGTCCCACCAAGGGGTGGTCTCGCGGGTGAAGTGCACTCCCTCCACCATCGTGTCGGTGGTGAATAACTCCTGGCCTTGGCCGGCGCTCCGGCCGACACTCCAAGCCGCGGTGTCGTCGCCGTTGTCCACCGTCAGGTTGAAGGAGAAGGGAGGGCCGTTTCCGGGGCCGGCCCGCTGGTCGATCACCAGACGTGTCAGGAGGTCAATGACGCCGAATTCGCCCAGGTCTTTAATCTGCATGCTTAAGCTGCGTATGAGCCCGAATAATCTGCCCGTAATCAGTCCAAGTGACCACTCGATTATAGCCCCGTTGCCGAGAATGGGGCGCTTATGCCTGAAACAGAAAAATTGCTATTGACACCAGCCAGGCGCGGGACTACACTGTCTTAGCCCTCTTTCGAGAAGGGTAGGTGTACGTTAACAACTGAATAGTGGAAGGAAGCTAGGTAAAGTTCGATTTAGAGAGTTTGATCCTGGCTCAGGGTGAACGCTGGCGGCGCGCTTAATGCATGCAAGTCGA
>CAYMZL010000444.1:0-2452 GCA_964394825.1 uncultured Dehalococcoidia bacterium
CGATGCGCTGCTTTTGGTGGTACGGGCCTTTCACGAACCTGCCTTGCTCCATCCCATGGGCGGCGTTGACCCAGGCCGCGATGTTAAGTTGATGCTGGAGGAACTGGCCCTGGCCGACCTTGAAACCTTGGAACGTGCCGAAGCCCGCCTCAGCGACGGTCTCAAGAAAGCCAAGCCGGCGGACCGGCCCGCCTTGGCCCCCCAGTTGGAAACGGTCCAAAAGGTACAGGCCGCTCTCGAAGGGGGCATCCCCATGAAATCGCAGACGCTGACTCCGTCGGAGACGGCGGCCTTGTTGGATTTCCAGTTGCTCACCGCCAAACCCGTGATGGTTGCATTCAACACGGGGGAATCCGAGCCGACGCCCACATTGGAAGGGCTGGGCATCTCAAATGAGGTGGCCGGTGGGCTGGGTGAGGTTGGCCTGTGCGCCAAGCTGGAAGAAGACCTGGCCATGATGGAACCCGGTGAAGCAGAGGAGTTCAGGGAGGCCATGGGCCTGGAGGAAACGGCCGTCGAGCGGGTCAAGCAGGTGTGTTACAGCACCGTGGGCCTGGTGTCGTTCCTTACGGTGGGCGAAGACGAGGTCCGGGCCTGGCCGGTCCCGGCAGGCATCGTGGCCCAGATGGCCGCCGGCACGATCCACACCGACTTCACCCGTGGGTTCATCCGCGCCGAGGTGATTCCCTACGACGACCTGGTCCGCTGCGGCAGCTTGGCCCAGGGCCGCAAAGAGGGGGTCCTTCGTTCCGAGGGTAAGACCTACCGGGTCCAAGACGGCGACGTAATAAACTTTCTAATCAATACGTAGCAGACAACAATGAGCGGGCAGGCTGACCTCAACATCAGGACCTTTGTTCCAACTGATTTGGCCCAGGTCCAGGAGCTGTTCGTCAGCGGGCTCATGGAGTTCGCCGGCGACCTCGAGCACGAGGTCCGCCGCTACGTCGACCATTCCCTGAACGACGACCTGGCCGACATCCCGGGCCAATACTTATCCCATCCCCGGGCCAATTTTTGGGTGGCCGAATCCACCGGCCCTGCGGTTGGCATCGTGGGAATCGTCGGCATCCAGCCGAGGGAACTGGAGGAGGAGGCGGAGCTGCGGCGGATGAGCGTTTCATCCACCGCCCGGCGGCAGGGGATCGGCCGCCGGTTGTTGGAGACCACCGATGATTTCTGCCGGACCAATGGTTACCGGCGGATCTACCTGTCGTCGGCCGGTATCCTGCAGCCCGCCCTGGCGATGTACCGGAGATTCGGCTACACGACCGTGAAAGAGGAGCCCTACGGAGACCCGCCCGCCCGGCCGATAACCATCCATCACCTGGTCAAAGAGCTTTACGGGGCCGCCTGACACGAGGCTAAAGCAGCCGAAAAAGAGAGCCCCGGCATTGATGCCGGGGCTCTCTTGGTGATCTTGTCAGGGCCCTTGTGCCCCAGGTTTGATCTGGTACTACTCAGCGTGTTTGATGTACTCAAACCCCGTCGGTACCGCAACTTCGCTGAAACCGAACGGAGTCCAGTCCGGGTCCAATGCGGGGCCCACCGGCCATACGCCGTCATGGGCGTAGAGGGCAAAGGACATCACGTTGTCGTAAAACCAACCGTAGATTTCCTTTTCCTTCACCGCCAGTTTTGCTGGGTCCACCTCTGCCAGAGCATCGGTGATGTGCTCCTCCATCCACGGGTGCTCGGTGCCGTAGCTGAAGGTGGACTTCTTGACGTAGTTGGAGGCGCCGATGATGGGGGTCAAACGTCCGCTAACGGTGTGACAGGTGACTCCCTGGTAAATCCGGTTGATCAATGAAGGCCGGATGGTAGCGTAAGGAACGTTTTGGATATTCACGCTGATACCAATGTCTTCCCAGTACTGAGCAACCGCTTCACAGGCCTCGACCTCGGCGGGCCTCCCCCGGATGGCGGGAGTCAGCGTGATTGAGAACCCATCGGGAAAACCGGCTTCATCCAGCAATTGCCTGGCCCTATTGGGATCGAATTCGTGTACCCAGCGGGGGTCGGCCTTGCCTTCGTGGCCCATCCAGTCTCTCAGGTACAGAACGTTTCCGAAACCGGAAAGCAGTTCATCAACGATCGCCTGGCGGTCGATGGAGATGGCCATGGCCTTTTTCACCTTCACGGCCTTGGCCCATTCCGCCGAATCAGGGTCTACGTCGCAAGAGACCCAGGCATTATTACAATCTAGGTGTTCGTAGGGAACGCCGTCCTTATCGGTCCCGTAGGTCTGGCCGTAGATATTCAGGCCGGCTTGTCCGGCGTTTGGCCAGGAAACAAGCGTGGCGCCCTCCACGGCGTCGACGGTGGGGATGGTGTCGAAGGCCATTTGGAAGATATCCAGGTTGCCCGTCTGGAAACCAGCAATCCGGGCGGACTCTTCAGGAATGGTCCATAGGACCAACTCCTCGAAGAAGGGGGTCTGCCGCCAGTGGTC
>CAYMZL010000445.1:0-2449 GCA_964394825.1 uncultured Dehalococcoidia bacterium
AGCTTGAGCTGGGCTCAAACACCCCCCACAGTGGATGGGAATTCATCTTCATGCGGCAAAATGAACACCAGATTGAAGAAGCCCGGGGCCTGGCGGCGGAGTTGGGGGTTGACTCCTTGGTGTTCAAGAAAGTGGACTTTCCCCATGGTGAGAACGACCCCGCTGAAGCTGAGCGGTGGCTGCCTCGCCAACACCCCGAGTACCTGCGGGCCGATCCCTTCCACAAACCCTATCAAGAGGACGGCCAGGTCTGCTGGCGTTTGTGGCGGACCGCGGTGATCAACTGGGACGGCGGGTTCGCGCCGTGCTGCTATCTTACCGATAAGACCGAGGATTTTGGCGACCTCAACGACTCATCAGTCAAAGAGGTCTGGAACAACGCTAAATACACCACGGCCCGGAGCCTGTACAAGAAGGACTTCGTTCCCGAAAAGTGGATCGGGTGTTTGGACTGTAGTGTTTACCAGGGGAGCCGCGCCGCGCGGCGCCGCGGACCGGTGGACCTCCAACCCGAACCGGTGGTGCTGCAGATTAACGGCGCTAGGCCGGCCAACCGAAATGGGGCAATACCCGGCAATCAGGTGACCGCCTCCGAGACGGCGTACGCCCCCCAAAACGGGCAAGGCGCGGACCAGGAGGAAGCAAAAACTGAAGAGCCAGTTTAATCTTGTAGCGCCAGGGTCTAGAAATCTCGAAGATTATCTGGCAAAATTTCAGTTAAGATTGCGTTAAGCGACGGAAACCGCCTCGCCGCCGGCGCATCAGAGTTAGATGATTCAAGTGTGTTCGGTTGCGTGGATGCTCCGCCGGACCTGGATGCAACCGGTCATCATAAGAGCCTGACAATGGCCACGATCAAAAATACCCTCCTTCAAGTTCCCATATCCAAATTCTGGCTCCCACACTTAAGGGAGTTAGGTATCGTTGCGGGCGGTTATTTCGTCTACATGTACACCCGCGCCCTGGTCTTCTCCGATTTCCAGGGCACGGCTCTGGCCAACGCCCGGCGGGTGATTGAGTTCGAGAAGAACGCGGGTTTCTTCTGGGAACCGGGCTGGCAATCTTGGGCCATCGAAAGCGCCAGGTCGCTCGTCATCTTCTTCAACTGGGCCTATATCGTCACTTTCTTTCCCATCGTAGTTACCGCCGCGGTAATCCTGTATTTCACCAACCGCGACCGATACCGGTATTACCGGAACGTCGTCCTGCTCAGCTTCGGGATTGCGTTGGTGGGATTCATGTTGTTCCCGCTGGCCCCGCCCCGGATGATTGCCGAGCATTTTGTGGACACCATCAATGCCTTCGGTCCGTCGGGATACGCCAGCCGAGAGTTGACCAACTACTACAATGCCTATGCGGCCATGCCCAGTTTGCACTTCGGCTGGACGGTGATGTTCGGCATCATGTTCCTCCGGACGAATAACAGATTGATCAAGGTCTTTGGCGTCGTCTACCCGACCATGACCCTGTTCGCCATCACCATCACCGGCAATCACTACATCATGGACGCCATCGGTGGCGGGCTGCTGGTTCTAGCTTCGTACTTGACCATTGAGCTGGGGTTTCGCCGGCGGTTTTTCCTGCCCGTCATACTATCCAAGGCGCGCGGGAATCTCGGGCCCGCCGGGGGGTATGTTAGGAAGATGGGGAACTGGCTGGCGGACAGCCATCAACGGCCGACGGCACTGGTTACGGCGAATACCTTTCCAACATCGGACCATCACGGCTTCCTGTAAGCGGTCCCTACTCCGCCGGGCTGGTATGCAGCCTCAGTGATCTCCGCCATTCGAGATAGACGTGCGGCTTTAAGCGAGATTTCCCTCTACGTTGGCGCCTATCTTGTCTATCTGGTCACCAACGGTCTGGTCCACAACGACACCCGGTCCGTGGGCCTGGTCAACGGCGATAGGATAGTCTCTCTGCAGAAGGACTTGGGGTTTCTCTGGGAGCCGGGTTGGCAGTCCTGGGCTGTGGAGAATGCCAAGGCCCTGGTGGTGACGATGAATTGGGTGTACATCATCACCTATTGGCCGGTGGTTCTTCTGGCCGCCGTGATCCTGTTCAACAAGAATCGGCGGGACTACAACTTTTTCCGGACGGTTATATTGGTAGATCTGGCCGGGGCGATGCTCACGTTCATGGTCTTTCCGGTGGCCTCACCCTTCGCCATCGCAGGCGTCGGATTGCTGGATACCATCCAGGAATTCGGGCCTAGGTTCTACGGCAGCGAGGACATGGCCTCCTACTACAACATCTCGGCCGCCATGCCCAGCCTTCACTTCAGTTGGACGGTGATCCTGGGGGTGCTCTTCTGGAATTACCTGCGCGGTTGGCGCCGGCTTTTGGCACTGCTATATCCGGTCCTGACCTTCTTCGCCATCGTGCTCACCGGCAACCACTTTATCCTGGACGCCATGGCGGGCGGGGCGCTGGCGGCCTTGGCATTCGG
>CAYMZL010000446.1:0-2447 GCA_964394825.1 uncultured Dehalococcoidia bacterium
CTCACCCTGGCCCTGGCCGCGGTGGACATGGCCCTGTGGGACATCAAAGGCAAAGCCCTGGACCAGTCGGTGTGCTCCCTGTTGGGTGGCTACCGCAATCGGGTGCCCACCTACGCCAGCGGCGCGCTGATGCGTCCGATGAACCTGGAACAGTTGGCGGAGATCGGCCCGGCGCTGGTGGAAAAGGGGTTCCGGCAGATGAAGTCGCAGATGGGCGCCGAGGACACCCCGGCCAAAGAGGTCATGCGCATGCGGACCCTGCGGGAAGCCGTGGGCGAAGACATCGACATCATGTGCGACATCAACCAGCTTTGGGACGTGAACCAGGCCATCACCATCGGCCGGCGGGTGGAGGAATACCACCTGTTCTGGCTGGAGGACGTGGTGGCCCACGACGACTACCAAGGCATGGCCCGGGTGGCCGACGCCCTGACCACGCCCCTGGCGGCGGGAGAGTACGTCTACGGCATCAACCCCCACCGGCAGCTCATCGAGAACCGGTCGGTGGACATCGTGATGATCGACTTGCTGCGGGTGGGCGGCATCACCGAGTGGCGCAAGGTGGCGGGCATGGCCGAGGCGTTCAACCTGCCGGTGGTCAGCCATCTGGTCCCCGAGATACACATCCAGCTCATGGGCGCCATCCCCAACGGACTGACGGTGGAGTACATGCCCTGGACCCTGAAGCTGTTCGAGGAGACCCCCAAGTTCGTCGACGGCTGCCTGGAGGTGCCGGACAAGCCGGGCCTGGGCCTGAATTTCAGCGAGGACGCGTTCAAGCAATTTGCAGTGTAGGCACGCCTCCTTGCCGTCCAACTTCCCTCGTTGTCATCCTGACCCCGACCGCAGTCGGGCGAAGGATCTACCGAGTCGCATGTAGAAGAACGACACGGGAAGAGTAGACAGGTAGGCTTCGGGCAAGTTGGTAGATTCTTCGCCGCTGCGGCTGGCTTAGAATGACAGAACCGGAGATTGGCATCTAGTTACAGGAAATAGAGGAGAGTACACATGGTCTCACAAATTCGCACCTACACCATCAACAAAGGGATGATGGACTCCTGGTTGGAGCTGTTCGACAAGGAGATACGGCCCATCCACGAAAGCCTGGGGATCCCCATCGTGGCCACCTGGGTCAACGCCGGCCGCACCGACTTCATCTGGGTGCGGAGCTTCAACAACGTCGAGGAGATACCGGAGAAAGAGGCCGCCTACTTTGCCTCGCCGGGGAGAAAGGCCCTGGGCGACAAGCCCACCAGCCACATCGCCAAGATGGACGTCCGGTTGATCGAAGAGGTGCTCGCTCCCGTGAAAGTAGGCTAATATCATCTGCGGATACCCAATCAATGGGCGTAGGGGCACGGTCCCGATGGAATCGGGATGCCCCTACGGGAAATCAAAGGAGAGAAATATGGTTGACCAGATGCGCACCTACACCATCAACAAGGGAATGATGGACTCCTGGCTGGAATTGTTCGAGACTGGAATCAAGCCCGCCCACGAAGCCTTGGGCATACCCATCGTGGCCACTTGGGTCAACGCCGACCGGACCCAATTCATCTGGGTGCGCCGGTTCAAAGACGGCGATGACGTTCCCGCCAAAGAGGCGGAGTTCCGCAACTCGCCGGGGTTCAAGGCCTTGGGCGACCGCCCCACCAGCCACATCGCCAAGATGGACGTCCAAGACATGGAAGGGGCCTACGCCGCGGCATAGTAGCTGACAGCCCCGATTACATCGGGGCTTCCTTCCGCATGAGCACATGGGGAATGGCCACTTCCAAAAAGGGTTCCCCACGCTCGACATAACCGTGGGCGGCGTAGAAGTCTTTGACGTATTCCTGGGCGTTCAGCACGTAGGTGCTCACGCCCTGGGCGGTTGCTTCTTCCTCCAGGAACTTTAGGATCAGGCCCCCGATGCCCTTGCGGCGCCACTGGACGTCCACGGCCATGCGGCCGATGCGGGCGGCGGTGTCCTCGTTGCCATAGACCACCCGGCCGGTGGCCACCACCTGTTCCCGCCCTTGGTCCCCTTCGCCTTTAATTATGGCGATGACGTGGGTGGCGGTGGCATCGAACTCGTCCAACTCCTCTTCAACAGGTATCTGCTGCTCGCCCACGAACACCCGGAAGCGCACCCCGATGGCCGCCTCCAGTTCCTCCTCGGTCTCCACCAATTTTAGGGTCAGTACTTCCAAATTTGCCTCTTAGATTGTTCGACTATCCTCATTCTACCGGATTGGTTCTCGGCTCCCGTCATTCCAGCGAAAGCTGGAATCCAGCAAGGTGGTTCGCCTACAGTCCTTTGGTATCAGCGCAGTGTTCCTGGATTCCGGCCTGCGCCGGAATGACGGTGGGCGCCTGATTGGGCGTTTTGGTCGGAGGCCCGAATTCCTGTCATTCTGAGCCAGCCGCGGCGGCGAAGAATCCCTTTGCTGTAACCTCAATGCCGT
>CAYMZL010000447.1:0-2446 GCA_964394825.1 uncultured Dehalococcoidia bacterium
CGGTGCCAGTGATCTTCTTGGTGCAAGAGCGGTAGGGGAACAGCTGCTTGACCAGGTCCATGGTCTTGCGCACTGTGCCCGCCGTGGCGAAGGGTCCGAAATAGCGGGCCCCGTCCTTGGCCACCCGCCGGGTGATGTAGACCCGGGGGAATTCCTCGCTCAGGTCAATCTTGAGGTAGGGGTAGGTCTTGTCGTCTTTCAGCCGGGCGTTGTAGCGGGGTTTATACCGCTTGATCAGGGTGTTCTCCAGTATCAGCGCCTCGGCCTCCGAGTCAGTGACGATGTACTCGAAGTCGTGGAGGTGCCCCAGCATGCGCCGGATCTTGTTGGGCAGGTTGCTGGGCGAACCGAAGTAGGACCGGAGACGGTTGCGGAGGACGCTGGCCTTGCCGACGTACAAGACGGTGCCCCGAGGGTCCTTCATCAAGTAGACTCCGGGCCTTTCGGGGGTCGCCAGCAAGCGCTGTTCCACCAGCGGTAGAGGCATGTGGTCTAGAGGACTATTCCCAGGACTATGAGGGCGGCGAGGATCGCTCCGGTAAGGACCATTATGCGCCGGAACTCCGCGCCGACATAGAGATAGGCCGCCGGGCGCTCTCCCCGGAGCCGGCCCTGGCCCTGCCCCGCAGATTCGCCGCGGGGTGTCCGGGCTACCGGGGACGGCCGTGACGCGCGAGGGGCTGCGGGCACGTCGCTGACCGGAACCGCCGTGACTCCAGTGGCGCCGGTGGCTCCAATGGCTTCCGGCGCTTCCGGGGCCTCCACCTCGGCGTCCTCGACGCCGGCCGGGACGGCAACAGCTTCTTCAACATCGGAAGCCGCCACTCTTTGGGCGGTGGAGGGGATGCCGCTGGGACCCTTCTGAGTCTTCTTGCGCCTGCGGTTCAGTTGTGCCTGCCGGGATGCGGTCCGGCGACCTTTACCCGCCATTAGAGAGCTCCTCCTGAGGAGGGTGGATTAACATCTTATTCAGGCTGGCCGGGTCCGGCCGCTCAGTCTTTCGATCAGTCTCCCGGCAGCCAATCAACTATATCAGCAATCCGCGAAAAAGGGCAGTCCGCAGACACGGAATCACCGGCTGATGCGCCGCTGCCGCCGTGCCGGGCTGCCCTTATCGTTACCGGGTTGGAACCGGCTGTTGGATCCGGGGACCGAATGTTAAAGATCAGGCCCTGGGGTGGCTCTTCGCGTACTCTTTTTGCACGTAGCTATTGGTTAGGTGGGTGTACACCTGGGTGGTGGAGATGCTGGAGTGGCCCAACAGCTCCTGCACGTGCCGGAGGGAGGCCCCGTTCTGCAGCAGATGGGTGGCGAAGCTGTGCCGCAGGGTGTGGGGCGTGATGTTCTGGCTGATGCCAGCCTTTTCGGCGTAGGTCTTCAGGATGGTCCAGACCCACTGGCGGGTCAGGCGATCACCCCGGTGGTTGACGAACAGCGACTGCTCGGAGTGGTGGTGCCCCAGTAGCGCTACGCGGGCCTGTTTCAGGTAACGCCTGAGCTCTTCCAGGGCTTTGGGATACAGATGGACGATGCGCTCTTTGGAGCCCTTGCCCATGCAGCGGATGTAGGACTCGGAAAGGTCCAGGTCCTGTATGTTCAGGGCCACCAACTCGCCGACCCGGAGGCCGGTGGCATAGAGCAGTTCCATGATAACGGCGTCGCGTTGTCCCTCATTGGTGCCCGACTTGTAGGCTGTGTCCAGCAGTTTGGACACGTCCTCTTCGGGCAGGAACTTGGGCAGGGTGCGGCCGACCCGGGGGGAGCCCAGGGACTCGGTGGGGTCTTCGGTGATGATGCTGTTCTCCGACAGGAAGCCGAAGAAGGATTTGATGGAGGCGACCTTCCGGGCGGTGGTGGTGTCGCGGTAACCCTTGCGGACCCTCAGGTCCTCGATGTACTTGTTGAGGATGTTGATGTCCACCGCGGACCAGATGAAGCCGCCGTTGGTTGACCCGTTAAGAGAGCCGTCGCCGTTGGAATGGCCATTGGTGGTGTCCTGGAGGAATTCCCAGAACTGGCCCAGGTCGTTGCGGTAGGCGTCCGAGGTGTTGCGGGAGAAGCCCTTTTCGACGATGAGGTGCTGGAGAAAAGAAGAGATAGTGCGGTCCATGTTCCAAAATCCTTTCGCCCCCGGCGTAATAAATGATGAGAAGGCATCAAAAGACGCCGACCCAGTAATGTATTCACCCTAGCACAGCATTCTCAACCGTGATTCACCAAACATAAGCGGAGAAATGCAGTTTTTATGTATGAATGAAACATGAGTCATCCCGGAGTTTGCCTGGTGGTGTCGGAAAACGTGATGGCGTGCCAAGATGAATCGAGACCACGTTGGAGGCGGCTCTGTTACTGAATATCGGCAGAGCCGCTTTCGTCATTCCAGCGAAAGCTGGAATCCAGGGAATTTGCGCATAATGATGATTGGCTAAAGTGGTCTTTCTGGATT
>CAYMZL010000448.1:0-2444 GCA_964394825.1 uncultured Dehalococcoidia bacterium
ATTGGCTAAAGCGGTCTTTCTGGATTCCGGCCTGCGCCGGAAAGACGGGCCGCTCGGGGATGTTCAATCGAGTGAAATTCGGGATGACTCATGTTTGTGCAACTGCGACGCATAGGCAGCTAGTGTTCAATCGGGACGGCTGTCCCGGTTGAACTTTGGTCCATGGGGTTATAACTTACGTCCCAGCCATATAAGTTCCCGCTATTCTGTTCCTGCACGCCCATTGTTATGGTTGAGCCGCTCCAAACTGAAACAATCATAGTCGGGTTTTTGACCTGGTATGCGGTGATTGCATCACGAATGACCTGCGACACCGTTTTTCCGCTCTCACGCCCAATCCCTTCGATACGCCCAATATCGCCTTTGGTTAACCTGACCGAAATGACGGAGGTTTCCCGTTTTGCGCCGCTCGTTGCCAGATGAGTAACGTCTCGACCCAATTCGTATTCTTCATTTCTGATGTTCATTTCCTACCTCCGTGCTATACCGGTCTACGTGATGGGCATTGGCAATAAACGCAGTGACCGGCCTCCACACTCCTGTCTTCCCAGTCGGCTCAATCGGAACGCACAGTATCCGATTTAGACTGGTGGGTCCCACCATCGATATTGGCGCCCTTCTACCAGGCAGGTTCTCAAAAAACCTTGGGTTGCCTTGCAAAACTTCGAGAATCTCAACGAAGCTGACGATGTGTTTTTCGGTTATCCCCCGCTCGATCAAGTGCTGCTGGAGTTCTTCGTCTAGCTCAAGCTCCTCAACTGGGCCATTATCAGCGAAGAGACTCTGTATTTCAACATCGGACAATGTACTTGACTCTCACTGTTTACCTCAGTAAACTTCAACTACATTGTTTACAGTGTATACACGAGGTTATTAGATGTCAACGCTACCTGAACAAGTAGAAGTAGATTTTTTGCTCTTAGCAGATCAAGCCGAAGTGCTAAACGGCAAATTATACATGATGGGCGGAGCATGGGATCGCCAATATATTAAGAACATTGAGGCTCCGGTGTCGCTGTCCATAGTTATTGGTGTGTTGGTTCCCTGGAACCTGACAAATGAGCCACATCAAATAGAAATTAGGATAGAGGATGAAGACGGCAACACGATTCAACCTGTGCCTACAGTTACACTCAACGTAGGCCGACCAACACAAGCTACGAAAGGTCAGACGTTCCGCGCCATGGCCGTTGTTGGCGGCGGATGGACCCTACCTAGAATCGGTGCATATTGTGTGGTGGCGTCGATAGCAAGTCGGGAAGCGAAAAGAGTCACATTTTACGCCGTGGAAGCAGGAACGACCGGACCATCTGCCTAATTTCATTCGGAACATAAATCACACGGGCATCCCCCATCCAATCACCCTGCGCCGGTCTGCACTGAGGGCGTAGTAGTGGGACCGCGTGGTGCGAACATCCTTATGCCCCACCATCTTGGACGCCATGGCCATTGGCAAGCCGCCATGCACCATCGTCTGGACAATGAAGCTCCTGAACTCCTTGGGTTGGACTGGCCGGCCAATGGACGGGATCCCGGCCTTCTCGAAGACGAAGCGCAGTCCCCGGGCGGTTACCTTGGTGGACCTACGGGCGGTGCTTGAGTTCCTGAACACCTGGTCGGCCTTCGCCATCGGCCCCGCGCTCAGCCGCCGCCTTCCGGATCGAGGCCCGGCTCCATCAGCTCCACTATTCCCCGGGAGTTGTCGTCGGGCATAGTCTTCAGCACGTTAACCACTCTGCGCCGGTTCGCCTCTGGGTGATTCTGGTTCAGCTTCCACTTGCCCTGAATCTTTTGAATCTCTATCTCGAAGGCCACGATCCTTTGCAGCATGCGCTGGGAAAATTCCGAGGTGAACTCAGGCCGCCATGGCGGCGTCTGCGAGGACTCGTAGTAGTCGGTTATAAGTTCAATGATCTTCTGGAGTCGAGTCTGGTCTTCAACGACCCGCAGCGTTCCGTAGACGTGGACCGCGACGTAATTCCAGGTCGGAACGGTATCGGCATCCTGATACCAGGTCGGCGAGACATAGGTGTGGGGGCCTTGAAAGACGGCCAGCACCGGTTGTCCGCTGGCATGCTTCCACTGGCCGTTGGCCTTGGCCATGTGCGCCAAGAGCGTTCCCTGCTCTCCGGCGCCTTCGTCTAGGATGAAAGGCAAATGGCTGGCCACAGGCTCAGGTCCGGCGCCGGAAAATAGGATACCGAAGCCGTTGCCCTTGATGAGATCGTGGAGCCTCTGCTGAGCGTTTACCGCGTAATGCTTGGGAAGGTACATGGTAATCCCCTACTCTTAGTCTTGGATCAGCCCCGCGGCCTTGCGCAGGACTTGAATCGCCTCTTCGGTAAGCTCCCGCACGATCTCGGCGGCCGGCTGGACACGGTTTACCAGGCCGACGCCTTGCCCGGCCCAGTTGGACAGCCCTTCCAAGTCCCCCGTCACACCGG
>CAYMZL010000449.1:0-2444 GCA_964394825.1 uncultured Dehalococcoidia bacterium
CACTATGGCCGATCCCACATCGTGCTTCCAGAGCAGGTTGCCGTTTCGGTCCAGAGCGTAGATATTGCCGTCCATGTTGGGGGCGAAGATGGTCTTCCCGTCGGTTACGGCCCCGGCCCAGAACCAGTTTTCGGCCTCGAAGGTCCACTCCACGGTCCCGTCGTCCGCCGATAAGGCGTAGAGCTTTTTATCGAAGGACCCGGCGATGACCTTGCCGTCGAAGACCAAGGGTTTCCCAGCCACCACGCCTCCGGTCTCGTACTGCCAGAGTTCCTTGCCGTCGTTCAACGTCACCGCGTAGACCTTGTGGTCGTGGGAGCCGAAGTAACCGATGCCGTTTTCCACCGCCGGGGTGGACCAGATGGCGGCGCCGGTGGTGAATGGGTTCCAAGCCCGGTCTCCGGACTTGGCGTTATAGGCGTAGAGACGGCCGTCTTCGGACGGGGCCAAGACCAGGTCGTTCACAGGGTCGTACGCCGGGCCGGCGATCAAGGGGTCCAATTCTACTGGTTGGCCCTGAGGCCTCCGCCAGCCGCCGGCTGACAGGGTTCCGGTTTCCTTGTCTAATGCGTAGAGGAATCCATCCTGGGCGCTAACGTAGACCAGGTCACCGACCACCAAAGGAGTGTTGTACACCCCTTGCAGGCCGGGTTGAGCCTGGGAGGAAGGGAAGGTCCAGCTCTCCCGGACGCCCTCGAAGCCGTTGTCGACGAGGGCGATCACTTCACCCTCCTTGGTGGCGACGTAGACCACTCCGTCCTTGCTGGCCGGCGGGTTCCAGCCGGTGCTTTCACCACCGATATTCCGGGTACAGGCGGCTAGAAGCGGCAACAGTATCAGGGCGCAGAGGACCAACAGCCGCCAATCTGCCCTTCTCGCCTGACTGGGAGAGGCTTCTGTCCGCGCCGTTTGAGTTGAGCGGCCGACGGGCCACTGGTTTTTACCGCTGAACAATCGGAGCAGATTCCCGGAGGATTTGATGCCGTATGAGTCAGTGGTTGATCTGGTGAATGATTGGAAGATGATAAGTCCCAACAGACGAGTAAGCGTTCTCACGGTACGGGGTCATATCCCTGGCCGCCCAGAGGACGGCATCGACCCAGCCGTTTGACGCCAAGCCAGATTCCCTTGACCGCCCCGTATCTATCCACCGCTTCTTGTGAGTAGTGTGAGCAACTGGGATAGAACCGGCAGGATGACGGCAAAAGGTGTGATAGGGTCCGTTGATAGACCCAGATCACCGAGAGCACAACATATTTCATCTAAGCAAGTCCGTTGATTATTAACGCGCCGGCGGGCCTACGGGTCTGATGGCTGGTCCACGGTGTGCCCTGGACCGGTGGGCTGTGGACCGGTGTCCACCAACTTGGCGCGCCGCAACAGATTGTCCGTTGCTTCCTTTAGTTCCTGGTACTTGGCGGTCCCGGCCCCGCGCCGGGCTATGAATAAGGCGTCCCAGCCGGCCTTCACCGGGTTCAGGCGGACGGCCTCCCGCAGGCGGCGTTTGACCCTGTTCCTCACGGCCGCGTTGCCGATGCGCTTACTGACCAGGAAACCGAAGCGGCTACAGTCCGAACCGTTGGCCAGATACCGTATGACCAATAGCCGATTGGCTGCGCTGCTGCCCTCGACATGGATCTGCGAAAACCGTCTGCTGCCGGTTAACCGTTGCCTGCGCTGCATTACCGGGCTGAATCACCCTGCACTGAGTTCAGACGGTCAGTTTGTGACGGCCCTTGAACCGCCGTCGTTTGAGAATCGCCCGCCCGTCGGAAGTGCTGGAGCGGTGGCGAAAGCCATGGACGCGAAACCTGCGTCGTTTCTTGGGTTGGTAGGTACGTTTAGGCACAGAAATACATCCTTATCTGCTGGAATTATAGGCGTGACCAAATATGGCGTCAAGGAGAGCTCGGGCGGCGTCGGCCCTGATTGCCCGCTAAATGGGAGCCCGGACCCGCCAGACGCACGAACGCCAGCCGGTAATTGGGGGCCGCCACCAATTCCCCGGTGGTCCGTCCCACAGCGCGATGTGGTATACCGTCAATCCGCACCCATTACCATGTCAAGATGCCGCGCTACCGGCCCTCTAATCAGCCGCCACGCGCTGGAAGGATGTTTTGGGGAAAGACGCCAACAAAGCCGCTTTGGCGCCGGAGCGGTTGACGAAGCCGTGTTTCACTCCCGCCGGGGCCAATACCGTGTCGCCTGGCCCCAGGGCGACCACCTCGTCTCCCAGCACCGCCTCCAGTTGTCCTTCCACGATGACCATGGCCTCTTCAGTGTCGGGATGAATGTGGGTAGTGACTCTTGCCCCCGGGTCAATGTCCAGGTGCGCCACCCATAATGAATCAGCCCCGTGGCCGGCGTCCACCAAGATGGTCCTGGCAATCCCTGGGTAACCCTCTTCTGTCTTGGCGTCCGCCCGGTACAAGATAGGCATCAGA
>CAYMZL010000450.1:0-2419 GCA_964394825.1 uncultured Dehalococcoidia bacterium
GAGGGACTGGTGGACCGCTTCACCCAGCTTAAGGAAGAACTGGGCCTGGACGGTTTGGTGGCCGAGCTGAACGCCGGCGGCCTGATCCCCGAGGAACGGGTCCTGCGCAGCCTGCGCATCATCACCCAGAAGGTCATGCCGGCCTTCAAGTAAGCCATTCAAGTATGCACCCAAAAGGGAGTTGATCGAGTTGAAACTAGCGGTATTGGACGATTACCAGGCGACGGCCAAGGACCTGGGCGAATGGTCTGAGTTGCCCCCAGGGACCGAGGTCGAGTATTTCCACGACCACATCGACAACGAAGACCGGCTGGTGGAACGGCTCAAAGATTTCGACCTGGTCATGGGGATGCGGGAGCGGACTCCCTTCACCCGGTCGATACTGTCCCGGCTGCCCAAACTGCGGCTGCTGATCACCACCGGCCGCCGGAACGCCTCCTTCGACACCGAGGCGGCGACCGAGTTGGGCATCGCGGTCTGCGGCACCGGCGGCGCGGGCGAGGGTCCCACCGAACTCACTTGGGGCCTGATCATCGCCCTGCTGCGCCACATCCCGGAGGAGGACCAGCGGGCCAGGGAGGGCAGTTGGGGCACCACCGTCGGCGTGGGCCTCAAGGGCAAGACCCTGGGTCTTCTCGGCCTGGGCCATATCGGATCGCTGGTGGCCAGGGTCGGCGCGGCCTTCGACATGAACATCATCGCCTGGAGCCAGAACCTGACCGCCGAGCGGGCCAAAGAATGCCAGGCCACCCTGGTGGACAAGGACACCCTGTTCAAAGATTCGGACATCGTCTCGGTCCACGTGGTGCTCAGCGACCGCAGCCGGGGACTGGTCGCCGCCCACGAACTGGCCTTGATGAAGCCCACGGCCTACCTGGTGAACATCTCCCGGGGGCCCATCGTCGACGAAAAGGCCTTGATCGACGTACTGCAGCGGAAGGCCATCGCCGGGGCGGCCCTGGACACCTTCGACATCGAGCCCCTGCCCGCGGACCATCCCCTCTTCAAGACCCCCAACACCCTGATCTGCCCCCACCTGGGTTACGTCACGGAAGAGGGATACCGGGCCTTCTACGCCGGGGTGATCGAGAACGTCCGCGCCTTCGCCAGTGGAGAGCCGGTAAGAATGATCAACCCCGACGTGCTCACGTCGTCCCAGTTCCGGGGTCATAACTAGTAGCTTAGTGGCCCATCAATCTGAAATTGACGAATAGCGGAAACAGCCCCCACTCTAACTGTCCCCCTTGCGAGGGGGAGAGAAGCAATCCCTTCCCCCGCTTCGGGGGAAGGTTAGGATGGGGGAGGTAGCTGCCAGCCAATCAAAATCACTGGCAACCAGGGAGGGCGCCAAGATGAAAGCGGTCCGATTAAACGAGTTCGGCGGCGTTGACGTATTGAAGTTCGAGGATGTGGCCGAGCCCAACCTCCGGCCCCACCAGGTATTGATCAAGGTGGACTCCGCCGGGGTTAACTACGCCGACATCCTACGCCGGAGCGGCAACTATCCCGGCCCCGACCTGCCCTCCTCCATGGGGCTGGAGGCGGCGGGCACGGTCGCCGAGGTCGGCTCGGAGGTCAGCGGCATCTCCGGGGGTCAGAAGGTGATGGCCATGGGACCGGGCGGCCAGGCTGAATACGTGGCCGTGAACGGCAACTTTGTGTTCCCCTATCCCGACTCCCTGGACCCGGTGGAAGCGGGCGGCATGCCCATCGTGTTTCTAACCTCGTACCACCTGCTGAAGACCAAAGGACAGTTGCAGCCGGGCCACGCGGTGTTGGTCCAAGCCGGGGCCTCGGGCGTGGGCACCGTAGCCATTCAACTGGCCAAGGCCTGGGGCGCCAAGGTCATCGCCACGGCTTCCACCCAGGACAAGTTGGACCTGTGCCGGTCGCTGGGCGCCGACGTGACGATTAATTACATGGAGACTGACTTTGAAGAGGCGGTCAAAGAGGAGACCGGCGGCGCCGGCGTGGAACTGGTCCTGGAGTCTGTCGGCGGGCCGGTGCTGGAAAAGAGCGTCCGTTGCGTCGCGTCCAACGGGCGGCTGGTCAGCTACGGCAACGCTTCGCAGACCCCGGCCAACCTGGCGGCTTCGGACATCACCAGCGCCAACCGGACCATCATCGGGTTCAGCATCGGCCGGTCTCCCCAGGGCTCCCTGGACCACAAGGGGGCCATGGCTGAACTGTTCCCCATGATTGCCGAGGGCAAGGTCAAGTTGATCGTGGACCAAGTGCTGCCCATGTCCGAGGTGGCCAAGGCCCACCAGCACCTGTCCAACCGCGGCACCCGCGGCAAGGTGATCCTTACACCATAGAATCCGCCGGAAGCCCGGTTGGAATCAGCCGGCCTCTTTCTCCCAGATGGCCTCTAGGACCGCCGTCGGGGACATGGGCGTCGGACAATTTTTTCGATTAC
>CAYMZL010000451.1:0-2411 GCA_964394825.1 uncultured Dehalococcoidia bacterium
CACCAGGGTCGGGGCCTTGATCCGCCGCAGGTCTTTCTCCAGTTGGTAGATGGTTGGCCGCTTCATCTGGACGCCCTGGAAGGTCAGCGAAGAGCCCAGGGCCGAGTGGGACGCCAACCCGGCGTGAAACTTGGCCCAACCCACCGGGTCCTTGCGGAGGAATTGCACCCGTTCCGGCCCCCGGGCGTAGCCGTCGGCGAACTTCTCCATCCCCTCGGCGATCATGGACTCGCTGAGCGCCTGCCAAGATGCCACCAGGCGCTCCCGGCCCCCGGAATCAGATCCCGCGCCCGCCGAAGCCACGATCAGCGCGCGGCACATCTCTGGATGGGCGATGGCAAAACTGATGGCCACCGTGCCACCCATGGACAGCCCGCTGATGTAGGCTTGCTCGATACCCAAGTGCTGCAACAACCGGTACAGGTCCTCCACCAGATGGTCTTGGGAATAGGCGGCCGGGTCGTCGGGTACGCCCGATGGCGGGTAGCCGCGGTGGCAGTAAGTTATGACCTGGTAACGGCGGGAGAAGAAATTCACCTGGGGCTCCCAACTGGTGATGTCTCCGGCAAATTCATGGCTCATCACCAAGGGATATCCCTGGCCGGCCACCTGGTAGTGGATGTCCACCCCATCGGATGAGAAAGTGGGCATGATCGAGACTCCGGGTTGTTCTTGAACCGGATAATAGGTTGCCCCGGCGGGGCCGTCAATCTGGGGGTTGCCTCTCCCTGTCAAACAGGCTAGGCTTCGGCCAACCCCAACTGACCCGGTTCCAAACTTACGGAGGACATCATGCTGAACAAAGTGCACCATGTGACCTACGTGGTGGAGAGTATCTCCGACATGGCCGCCTACATGGATAAGAGCTTCGGGCTAAAACCAATCTCGACGGACGAGTTCACCGAGCGGGGCTTCAAGTCCATCCTGTACCGCGTCGGGGAGACCCTGGTCGACTTCTTCGAGCCCCTGCGGGACGACACCAACATGGCCCGTCAACTCAAGGCCACCGGGCCTGGCGTGATGCACGTGGCCTGGGGCGTGGACGGCATCGAGGATGCCTTCAAGAGCCTGCAAGGAAACGGCAACAAGATGAGCGGCGACGCCCCCGCCATCAGCCCATTCGGATACAAGACCGCCAACATCGAGACCGGCAGCTCCCACGGCATCCACTTCCAACTGGCCGAGGGAGAACCGAAATCCCCCTAGCCCCCTTTATCCCGATTCAGATCGGGAGGGGAATCTTTGGTCTTCGTTCTCAAATGTTGGGCCCGGCTTATCTGTTTGCTGATGGGAATCTAAAAGCCCCCCTTTCGTAAAGGGGGGTTGGGGGGATTTTGGAATACACCACGCTTGGCCGCACCGGACTCTCCGTTTCACGGGTGGGGTTCGGGGGCGGCGGCATCGGACAGGTCTGGGGCGCCACCACCAGGGACGAGGCGGTCCGGGCGGTCCACCGGGCGTTGGACTTAGGCGTAAACTTCTTCGACGTTACCCCGGCCTACGGCGACGGCAAGGCGGAAGAGGCCCTGGGCCTGGCGCTGGAGGGGCGGACCGAAGACGTGATCATCGCCACCAAGGTCCGGCTATCCGCCGAGGACATGGCCGACGTGACCGGCGCGGTCCAGCGCTCGATCGAGACGAGCCTGCGGCTCCTGAAGCGGGAATCGGTGGACGTGCTCCACGTGCACAACCGGTTCACGGAGAACCGGGGCGACGTCCCCGATTCGCTCTCCGCCGACGATGTATTGGGGCCGGTGCTGGACGCCTACCGGGCGGTGCGGCAGGCGGGCAAGACCCGGTTCATCGGCCTGTCCGCCATGGACCACCACGTGCCGACTCTGGACCGGATCATGGACAGCGGGCACTGGGACACCGTGTTGGCCTACTACAACCTGCTCAACTGGACCGCCCAACAACCGCCACCGCCGGGGGTGGACCTGTTCGACAACGGCCAGAACATCCAACTGGCCAAGAAGCACAACATGGGGGTCATCGGTATCCGCTCCCACGCCGCCGGCGCGCTGAGCGGCGCGGTGGACCGGCCCATACCCGCCGGCAACGAGCTGCTGCGTCAGGACGTGGCCAGCGCCGCCCAGTTGGACTTCCTCATGGACGGTCCGATCCAAACTCTCTCCCAGGCGGCCATGGTCTTCTGTCTGATGAACCGGGACATCCACACCACCGTCCCCGGCGTGAAGAACCAGACCGAGGCCGAAGAGATCGCCCGCTGTATCGACCTGGCCCCCATCCCGCCGGCCCACATGACCCGGCTCCGGGAGCTTTACGACAAGGGGTTCAGAGGCTAGACCTTGGGCCACACTTGGGTGGCGAAGTCTTCCATCAAGCCCAGCATCGAGTCCAGGTCTTCGGTCTGCCGCAGGAAGTCCCAGACCATTGATGTCACACCCATG
>CAYMZL010000452.1:0-2405 GCA_964394825.1 uncultured Dehalococcoidia bacterium
CCCATGAAGATCGCCAGATATCTCGCCCACGGCCAGATCAGCTACGGAGCCGTGGAAGGGGACTCGGTCAAAGAGCTGAGCGCCAGCCCTTTCGAAGATTTCACCATTACCGACCACACCCACAAGCTGTCCGAGGTCAAGCTGCTGGCCCCCTGCGAGCCCACCAAGGTCCTGGCCATCGGCCTGAACTACTCCAGCCACCTTCACGACCGCCCGGCCCCAGAGATTCCCATGGTCTTCTACAAGACCCCCACCTCGGTCATCGGCCCCGGCGAGACCATCATCCGGCCCAAGGGCACCGAGAAGCTGGACGCCGAAGCCGAGTTGGTCATCGTGATCAAAGACCGCTGCCACAAACTGACCAAGGCCAACGCCATGCAGCACGTGCTCGGCTACACCTGCGGCAACGACGTTTCCGCTCGCGACTGGCAGCGCGACGACCGCAACTGGTGGCGGGCCAAGTCCGCGGACACCTTCACGCCGGCCGGCCCCTACATCGAGACCGAACTCGACCCCCACAACATCCGCGTCACCGGCCGCATCAACGGGAAAGAGGTCCAGAGCGAGAGCACCACGTACCTGATCTTCGACGTGCCGACCATCCTGGAGTTCGTAACCGAGTACGTGACCCTGGAAGCCGGCGACATGATCTACACCGGCACCCCGGGCGAGCCCCAGGAGATGAAGGACGGCGACGTCTGTGAGATCGAGGTCGAGGGTATCGGGGTCCTGAGCAACCCCATCAAACTGGAGAAGTAGGGATCTCGAGACAATCAAGCGGACCAATTAGGCGGCTCAGCCATTGAACACTGGCAGGGCCGCCGTCATTTTTCCAGCGAAGGCCGGACAGGAGGAACAGATCATGACTTTGGTCGAGTTTATCCAGAATTGCTTGGATCAGAACTATCGTTCTCTCGTTCGCTGTCTCGAGGGACTCACGCCTGAAGAGCTCTCCTGGCGCCCCAACCCTCAATGCATGTCCATCGGCTTCATAGCCTGGCACTACGACCGGATACTGGACATGTGGATTGCTCGATGCAGGAATGCTCCGCAATTGTGGGAAGAGAGTTGGGCCGAAAAGATGGGCCGGTCACCTGCTCAGGCCCTCGACAACGGCGCAGGGTTCACGGTAGAGCAACTGGAGGAGTTTCGAGTGCCATCGTTATCCATGCTCTTGGACTACGCCGGTGAGGCCCAGTATACGGCGATTCAATACCTGAATGGCCTGAAAGACGACACCTTGGACAAGACGGTGATCAAGGCCAGATATGGCGATATAACGATGACTACCATGTTTCAACAGATTATCTGGGAGTTCAACCAGCACGGTGGGCAGATGGCCTACGTCAGAGGTATCATGCGTGGCATCGAGGACAGCTCATACAACGGCGGTGTGATACCCAGCAGGCCGATCGAGGATTAATACCCGCCCGTTAGAGACCCGCTATAGATTCCGGTCTGCGGCAAAACGTCGGCTTTTCGGAGTATCCAGATTTTCTTCGGCAATAGCTTCAGACCGGTTCGACCCGGCGGATGGTATACAGGTTTGAGGCCATGATCTCCGGAATTGACGGGCTCAGGGACTCGAAGTCGTCGTTGAACGCGGAGATCATCCTCCCGCTCAAGCCGTCGGCGCCGCTGCCGGCCAACCACACGGCCAGGTCCGCACAACGCTCGATGGAGGCGCCGCCGCCGGAGATTACACGCAGACCGGTCTCGTGGATCTGGTCGGCGCCCGCATCCGCCGCGGCCTCGGTCATCTCATCCCACATTCGGGTGTGGACCGAGCCGGGCCCCAGGGCGTTCACCGTGATGCCGGTGCCCGCCAATTCCAGGGCCAGCACCTCGGTCAGCCGCACCACGGCGGCCTTGCTGGAGCAATAGGCGGACATATTGGCCCAGGCGTTGGCGGCCCCCGCTCCCGACAGGTTCACTATCCGGCCCGAGTTCTGCCGCCGCATCACCGGCAGCGCCGCCCGGCAACATAGGTAGACGCCGATCAGGTTGACCTGCACGGTGTTGATCCAAGCCTCCACGTCATTGTCTTGGAGAACGCCGACGGGCCCGGCGATCCCGGCGTTATTGACCAGGATATCAATGGTGGAAAAACGCTGGACGGTGGCATGGATCAATCGGTCCACCTGGCCGGCGTCAGTAACGTCGGTCGGCGTTACTAGGATTTCAGAACCCAGCTCGCGGCATCCTTCGGCTGTTTCTTCCAACTCGGAAAGACTTCGAGCGGCCAGGGACAGATGGGCTCCCTCTCGGGCGTAGGCCAAGGCGATGGCCCGTCCGATGCCCCGGCCCGCCCCGGTGATCACCGCGATTCTATTATCCAGCTCGGCCATATTCCCCCTTGGTTCAGCGAACCTGGTTCAGCGCCAGGGATAGACCAGTTCTCCCTG
>CAYMZL010000453.1:0-2402 GCA_964394825.1 uncultured Dehalococcoidia bacterium
CCACGCCCTCTGGGACCGCCACGCCAAAGAGGCCTGCGCCAAAACGCCCCGCTGCGAAGGTTGTTGTCTTCTGGACATCTGCCCTACCGGACAATCGCTGATAGCTGAGAGCTGACCGCTAAATTGACGCCTGTCACGCCTGCGGTTATGATGCCCCAGTCACTTCAACCCCCCGAAACACGGAGGCCCCAATGCAAGTTGTCCGCATCTACACCGGAGACGACGGCGAGTCCCATTTTGAAGAGATAGACCTGCCCTACGAGAAGGTTGCCGGGGCAGAGCGGACGGCGGTCGAGAACGCTGAGAGCATCCATTTCCGCCGCTACCAACCGGGTGGCTTCATCGACTGGCACCCCGCCCCGCGCCGCCAGTACGTGATTACCTTGGAAGGCCAGGTTGAGGTCGGCTTGGGTGACGGCACCAAACGGGTCTTCGGCGCCGGGGATGTGCTGCTGGCCGACGACCTGACCGGCCACGGTCACACCACGGCGGTCTACGGCGACAAGGTCCGGGTTTCCGTAGCCATTCCCCTGACCGACTAGCACGCGCGGCCATGGCATCCAGGCACAGCAGATAGGGGAGAAGAGACATGCCATTCGCCAAGATCGACGACACGCTGGAGATGTACTACGAGGACGATAACTTCTCCGACCCGTGGCGTCAGCCCGAAACGGTGGTGCTCCACCACGGCAATGCCAAGAACACCAGGCTGTGGTATGCCTGGGTGCCGCTGTTAGCCCGTCAGTACCGGGTGGTGCGGTTGGACGCCCGGGGCTTCGGACGGTCCACCGTCCCAACCGAAGGATACGACTGGTCTCTGAGCAACTTTGGCGCGGACCTGCTGCGGCTGCTCGACCTGTTGGACCTGGATAAGGTGCACCTCATCGGCGAGACCGTCGGGGGCACCATTGCGCTGCAGTTCGCCTTCGATCATCCGGAGCGGCTGCACACCCTCACCACCTGCACCTCGCCCTACAAGTTCGTTGGCGTGGACACCTATAAGGAGTACCACAAACTGGTCAGCGAAGAGGGCGTTCCGGCCTGGGTGCGGAAGACCGCCGAGCGGCGGCTGGAGCCGGGAAAATCGGACCCGGCCCACCATCAGTGGTACATCGACCAGATGTCGCAAACGTCCCAGAGGGTGGTGCTGGAAACCCTGGCCTACCTGGCCACCCAGGACCTGACGGATATCCTGCCCCAGATCAAGACGCCCACCCTGGTGCTGGCCTCGGAGCAGAACGCCAGGGACAATCCCGACCGCACCACGGCCTTCGCGGAGAAGCTGGCCAACGGTAGACTGGTGGCCATCCCCGGCACCAGCGGCTACGTGCAGCACTCGGCGCCGGAGCAGTGCGTCCTAGCCTGGCGTCAGTTCCTGGGCGAGATCAGCGGGGACTAAAGGGCCGCTCAGACGACACCTAGTCTCCTCCCCTGCTATGGAGGAAGGTAGACTTTTGTTTCAGTTGTGGCATTGGCTGGCTGGAAATCCCCCTAAATCCACCTTTGTCCCGACTCAGATCGGGAGGGGACTTGAGCCTCCCCCTTTCATAAAGGGGGACCGAGGGGGATTTCCCCCCGAATCAACCAAAGTGTCCCCTCCCCCCTGCCTGGGTGAGAGAACTTCTCGGCCTCTGGACGATGAAAAACCGCCCCTAAAGCAGAGACCGCGACTGGCCGCCGTCCACGTTCAGGCAGGTGCCGGTGATCAGGTCGGCTCTCTCCGAGGCCAGGAATGCGATCGTGTCGCCGATGGGCTCCGGCCAGCCGAACTTGCCGGCGGGCAGGTTCCGGTCGATGAACTCCTTCACCTGCTCCGGGGTGCTGTTCTTCTGGAACCGGTCCCAAGTGCTGCCGGGGAAGTCGATGGAGCCGGGGGCGATGCAGTTGACCAACACGTTCTCCGACGCCAGGTTAAGCGCCAGGTGCTTGGAGAAGGCGATGAGGGCCGCCTTGCCGGTCATGTAGTCGACGGAGCCACCGTACTCCCGGCCGTAGATCGACGAGACGCTGATGATCCGCCCCCAGCGCTGCTCCCGCATGTGCGGCAACACCAGGGCGATCAGTTCCACGGGGCCCATCAGGTTGAATTCCATCCCCTCCCGGAAGGCCGCCACACCGGTCTCCTGGAAGTCCGCGGTCCCCTTCCGTCCGCCGGCGTTGTTCACCAGTATGTCGGCTTCGCCCAGGGTCCCAACGGTCTCTTGGTGGAACCTCGCGAGGTCCTCTTTCTTCATGACGTCGGCCTGCACGGCCAGGACCTCGTATCCCTTGGACTTGAACTCGGCGGCCGTCTCATCCAGTTGCTCCCTGCCCCGGGCGCAGATCGACACCTTGCAACCCTCCCTGGCCAGGGAGTCCGCCGCCTGCTTGCCCAACCCGTGACTGCCTCCGGTGATCATTGC
>CAYMZL010000454.1:0-2390 GCA_964394825.1 uncultured Dehalococcoidia bacterium
ATTGGCTAAAGCGGTCTTTCTGGATTCCGGCCTGCGCCGGAAAGACGGGCCACTCGGGGATGTTCAATCGAGTGAAATTCGGGATGACTCTTCTTATATTGCCAGCCGTGCCGCCTACCGTTGGCTGGTGAGCTGCCGGTACAGCATCGGCAGCCGCTCCGGCAGGGACCAGATGTCGGCCAAGACTTCGTAGCCCATGTCCCCGCACATGCTCTTCAGGTAATCGTGACCCGCCTTGTCCACGGTGAGGCAGAACGGGATGATCGACTTGTGGCGGGCTTCCACCAGCGCCATGTGGGTGTCGTGGACGGCGTATTCCTTCTCCACGCCCTCGCGGCTGTAACCCCGGTCCTGGGGCCGGCCGTCACTGATCAGGAACATGATCTTGGTCTTGGCCTCCTGCTTCTCCAGCTTAGTTATGGCGTGACGGATGGCGGCGCCCATGCGCGTCGCGTGGAGCGGGGTGATCTTATCGATCCGCCGCTTGATCTTGTCGCTAAAGTCCTCATCGATGTCCTTGATGACGTAGAACTCCACGTTCTCCCGGCCATAGCCGGAGAAGCCGTAGATCCCATAGGTGTCGCCGATGGACTCCAGGGCGTTGATCAAGAGCGTCGTGCCCTCTTTCTCCAGGTCGATGATCCGCTTGTAGTTGCGCCGCACCAGCCCTTCCCGGCGGCGGCGCAGCCAGACCATGTACTCCACCGGGTCGTCGGGGGCGTCACGGTCGTCCACCGTCTGGCGGCCTTCGTCTATGGCCTCCGCGGTGGAGGCGCTCATATCCAGGAGGAAGACCACGGCCACCTCCCGGCGGTTCCGCTTCCGGTGCCAGTAGATCTTGTCGTCGGGGGGAACGCCCATCTTCAGGTCGGCCCAGGCTTCCAGGGCCGCGTTCAAGTCGATGTCCTCACCGTCCACCAGCCGGTAGGTCTTGCGCATGCTCTCCGGAACGATCATTTCGAACTGGCGGCGGATGTGATTGGACAGCGCCGCATAGGTTTTGAGCGATTCGTGGTAGAAGTTGGCGTCGCCCTCTTCCACCATTTTCTCTTTGACGATGCACCAACGGGGTTTGTAATCGTTGGCGCGGAAGTCCCACTCGTCGTACACGTAAGTCTCAGGCTCCCGGGCCTCCAGCTCGCCGCCTTTATCATCGTCGTGCAGCAGCGGCCCGTAGCCCTCTCCCGGTTGGGAATTGGGCGGCGGGGCGCCGGCTTCCTTCATGATGTTCTGGGCGAACATGCTCATGTTGCCGTCCACTTCGCCCTGTTCGGCGTCCAGTTCCAACTCGGAACTTTCCTGAAGCAATTGCTCCAGCATCTCCTGGGTCATGGGCTGGGCCTCGCCCTGCTCGCCGCTGTCGGCCTGAAGCTTGGTCAACAGTTGGACCATCTCAGGCTTGAAATCGCCCCGGTAATCCACCGGGTCGGGAGACTCGTAGGACTCTCCGTCGCCACCGTCGGACGAGGCATCCATGCCGGCTTGCAATTGGTCGACCAAGGATTGGAAGTCCTCTTCAGAGAAGTCGCCTGGTTCCTCCAGGTCTTGGTCTTCGAACTGGTCTTCCTCTTCCTGTTCGTTGGGGATGCGGGAGATGACCTCGTAGGCCCTGAGAGTGGCCTCGGCCGCGTCTTCCACGCTGGCTTGGGCGGTGCGGAGCTGATGGAGGATTCTGGAAAGCATCTCAGCGGCTTCTTGGTACTCCTTGGCCACCGGCAAGTCTTGGAATTTATCCAAGCTCATGTGGATCAGGAGCTCCACCATGCCCTGTTGCAGCGGCAACTCCTCGATCTTGGGCCGATTCGCCAATGACTCTTCCTGGACGCGGAACGAAGCTGCCCGGATGCCCGGGTATTCCACCTTGATCCGGTAGTCCAGACGGCAGTCCTCCAGGACCGTAAAGATGTCGAAAACCAGGCGGCCGTTCTCGAAGATATCCAAGAACCGGCCGATGTCGGTGAAGGTCCGCATGCTTCCGGCGTCGTTAGGGTCGGCGTATCCCGGCGACATATCGACATCGCCCTCGGCTCCCGAGGCCAGGAGTTGGGCGGCCATTTCGTACGCTTCGCGGGCCGCCGCCCGCTCCTGCTCTTTGCGCTGGAGCATCTGCTGTTCCATCTCATGGCGGCGGTCTTCAAATTGGATGGCAGGCTTCTCGAAGTTGTACTCGAAGCTGCCGAATTCCAGGTGAGCCACCTGGTGGGTCGAGACCACCTTGAACCAGGAGAAGTTGTCCTGCTTGTTGGCGTAGTGGTCCACCACCGGGGGCAGGAAGATCTTGGTGCCGTCGGTTGACGCCGAGTCCTCGTCCACCCAACCGATGTTCCGGCGCACCAGTTCCTGGGTGTCGAGGATCTCAAGACCGGTCCCCGACAGGGCCCGGCAATACA
>CAYMZL010000455.1:0-2384 GCA_964394825.1 uncultured Dehalococcoidia bacterium
TGGAGAATTAGGGTAGTAGGAATGGGTATCTGCGAAAGCCGATACGGTAAGCAGGTTCGCGAGATTGGAAACCCGCCGGCCTGAAGCTATACTGGGCGGCGGCTAAATCACGTAAAGGGGGAATGTCCAAGTGCGAAGCGCCCTGGAAAGACCGCCCAAGATTACACCGAAAGGCGACGACGGCTATTTTGAGGAGTTGACCAAGGCGGTCTTCCGGGCCGGGTTCAGTTGGCCGGTGGTACGGGAGAAGTGGGACGGTTTTGTGAAGAGCTTCGATCAGTTCAGTCTGGACCGCGTGGCCGCCTACGGGCCTGACGACCTAGAGCGCCTCTTCGAGGACCGGAGCATCGTCCGTAACCGGCGCAAGATTGCGGCAACGGTCGAGAACGCCCGCACCATGCTTGACCTGATCCAAGAGCACGGGTCGTTCCACGCCTACTTGCGGTCCTTGGACCACCTGGATTACTACAGCCGCGTCAAGGTCTTAACGCGGCCCTTTGCCGGTCTGGGCCGGACCTCCGCCTTCGTATTCCTGCATTGCGTCAACGAGGAGACTCCGGCCTGGCAGGACAGGTAGCGCCAGGCTGACCTGGCCCTATCGATCAGCGTCCCTCTTTGATCCAGTCGGCCACCTTCTCGCCGATCATGATGGTTGTCGCGTTGGTGTTGGCCCGGATGCAGTCCGGCATCACCGAAGCGTCGGCCACCCGCAGGGCCTCGACCCCTCGCACGTGACAATACTGGTCCAGCACCGCCATGGGGTCGGATTCGGGCCCCATCTTGCAGGTGCCAGAGATGTGGTGCGACGTTCCGGTGTTCCGCATCAGCCAGGCGTTCAGGGCTTCGTCGGAGACCAGGTCGGCGTCGGTGGGGTTCACCCGGTCGAGGAGAATGCTGTTGAAGCTGGTCTGTTCACAGATCTTGATCGATAGGCGCACGGCCTCGCGCATCCGCCGGAGGTCTTCCTCCTCCGTGAAGTAGTTGTAGTTCAAGAAGGGCTGCACATGGGGGTCGGTGGAGGTCAGCTTCAACTCACCCTTGCCCAGGGCAAGCTGCAGGCTGGCGCTGACCCCGATGTAGTTCTCGTCGTCGTTTATCTCAACTTGGGCGGGACGGTGCTCACTGGTCATCAGCATGGGGCTGAGTTGCATGTCGTTGCGCAGGCTGGAGTTCTCCACGGTGTAGCGCAGGCCCACCTGGATGACCGGCGCCTGCAGGTCGGGGCTCTCACCGGTGGCCCGGTACAGGACGGCGGCTGAGGGATGGTCGCGCAGGTTCTGGCCGACGCCGGGGGAGTCGTGGACCACGTCGATGCCCAGGCTCTTTAGGTGTTCGGCCGGCCCGATTCCCGAGAGCATCAACAACTGGGGGGACGCGACCGCCCCGCTGCAGACCACGATCTGTTCCCCCTCCACCGTGAATATCTCTCCGCCGCTTTCAGCCTCGACTCCCACGGCGCGCTTGCCTTCGAACAGGATGCGCCGGGCGGTCACGCCCCCGCGGATGTTGATGTTTAGCCGGTGGCGGGCCATGTCCAGGTAATTCAAGGCGTTGCTCATGCGCACGCCGTTGATGGTGTTCCTGGCCCTGGGAGAGACGCCGGTGGACTCGGGGTGGTTCATGTCCTCGTCTATCTCGTATCCCACCGCGACGCAGGCATCCTCAAAGGCCTGGGCGTAGGGCAGCCACTCACTGCGTGGATAGCGCCGCACCGGCACCGGGCCGTCGGAGCCGTGGAAGTCTCCGCTGAAATCCAGGTCGGTCTCCAGCTTGTTGAAGTAGGGCAGGACCTTGGTGAAGGCCCATTCATCGTTCCCCATGGCCGCCCAGCCGTCGTAGTCTTCGGGGATGCCCCGGAAGAGCACCTGTCCGTTGATGGCGCTGGAGCCGCCGGTGGCCTTGCCCCTGGGAATAGTCAGGTTGGGCTGCTCCGGGGTCACCTGGGCCACGTAGTCCCAACTGTGGGGTCCGTAGGCCGACAGCCAAACGTTGTTGCCGTATTTAATGTCGTCGGGGAGGTGCTCGAAGTCGGGATAGTCGGGGCCTGCTTCCAGCAATAGGACTGATTTGGACGCGTCTTCGGATAGGCGCGTGGCGATGGTGCACCCCGCGGAACCTCCGCCCACCACGATGTAGTCGTACTTCATGATTCTACTCTCCTAGTTCTTGCCTTCAGGATGTGGTTCGACAAGTCCCCCGATGTATCGGGGAGACTCGCGACTCCGGTCGGAGCTCACCACGAACGGAAGGAAATGTCTTTACCGCTCGTCCTGAGCCTGTCGAGGGACCCAACAGCAGGTCGTGAAGGATTATGAAATAGCCTATAGGAAAAGACGCCCCGAGTTCATTCAACCCCGGGAATGATAATACAAGCGGGGGACTAA
>CAYMZL010000456.1:0-2383 GCA_964394825.1 uncultured Dehalococcoidia bacterium
CGAAGGGGGTCCTGGCCGTGACCGTACCCCGGCTGGTGGGCGTCGATGACTGGGCGCTGTTCATCACCACCCCATTGGTGGTGGCCGGTCACAATTGGCCGGTGTTCCTGGGCTTCCGGGGCGGCAAGGGCGCGGCATCTATCCTTGGGATCTCCCTGGTCATCGTGCCGTGGCTCACCATCATAACCGCCGGCCCCAGCATCCTGGTGATGCTGCTGCTGCGGAACGTGGTCCTGGGCGCCGCCTTCGGCTTCATCATGTTGAACGTCCTGCTCTGGGCCACCGGACAGGGCGCCCAGCAGGTGGGGCTCTGCCTGCTGCTCACCGGCCTGGTCACCGGTACGTATATGATCAACGTGCGTGAACACATCGTCTCCTCCATCAAAAAAAGGCAGTGGCGGGCGTTGTTCTTGAAGTTGGCGGGCTAAGCGGGCTTCGGCGGTTGGGGAAAGGGCCTCTCTGTCCTGCGTGCCAAGCCAAGGCCGGCCGGAGGACATTCCGCCCCTATTCCCCTGCAAAGCGCCACTCTGTGTAGGCTATAATGATGCCTGGGCGGCTGTATTCGCCGCCGCCCAAGTCCCCAGCGAATTACCCCCGTAAATGAGATGTTGGTGAGATGTTAGAACACGGCTCTCTTGAAACCGATGGCGTCGACGAGGCCCCGGCCCACCGTCACGCCATGCGCCATTCGGCCGCCCACGTGATGGCCGACGCCGTCCTGAAACTGTTCCCAGAAGCCAAGATGGGCATCGGCCCGCCCATCCAAGACGGTTTCTACTACGACTTCGATGTCTCCCGGCCCTTCACTCCGGAGGACCTGGAGGAGATTGAAAAGCTGATGAAGGAGACCATCAGCGGCGGTTTCCCCTTTGAACGTGAAGAGATCAGCCGCCAGGACGCCCAGACGCTGTTCTCCGATCAGCCCTACAAACTGGAACTGATCGAGGACCTGCCCGGCGACGCGGTCATATCCATCTACCGCCACGACGGGTTTGTGGACCTGTGCCAGGGCCCCCACGTAGGCGGCACCTCGGACATCCCGGCCATGAAGCTGCTCAGCGTGGCGGGGGCCTATTGGCGGGGCGACGAAAAACGGCCCATGCTTCAGCGCATCTATGGCACGGCCTTCGATTCCGAGGCCGAGTTGGCGGAACACCTGGAGCGGCTGGAAGAAGCGGAGCGCCGCGACCACCGGACCCTGGGACGCCAGCTGGGGCTATTCAGCGTTCACGAGGAGATCGGCCCAGGCTTGATCGTCTGGCACCCCAAGGGAGGACGGATACGCTCCATCATTGAGGATTACTGGAGGGACCTCCACTACCGGCGGGGATACGACATCGTCTACTCGCCTCACATCGGCCGGGCCCAACTTTGGGAGACCAGCGGGCACCTGGACTTCTACCGGGAAAGCATGTACGCCCCCCTGGATGTCGATGGACAGGAATATTTCCTGAAGCCCATGAACTGTCCCTTCCACATCGCCATCTATCGATCAGCCCTGCACAGCTACCGGGAGTTGCCCCTCCGGTTCGCCGAGTTGGGCACCGTTTACCGCTACGAACGGAGCGGGGTCTTGCATGGATTGATGAGGGTGCGGGGCTTCACCCAAGACGACGCCCATATCTTCTGCACCCCGGACCAGGTCGAAGACGAGATCGGCGGGGTCTTGGAGCTGACCTTCGAGCTTCTGGACGCCTTTGGGTTCACCGACTACTCCATCTCACTCTCCACACGGCCCGAGAAATACGTGGGCGACCCGGAGATGTGGGACCACGCCACCCGGTCGCTACAGGGCGCCCTGGAAAAACGGGGACTGCCCTTCACCATCGACGAGGGCGGCGGAGCGTTCTACGGGCCCAAGATCGATGTCAACATCACCGACGCCCTGGACCGCGCCTGGCAGTGCACCACCGTGCAGTTCGACTTCAACCTGCCCCAGCGGTTCGACCTGACGTATCAGGACGCCGAGGGGGGACGCAGCCAGCCCTACATGGTCCACCGGGCCATACTTGGGTCCATAGAACGGTTCATCGGCGTGCTTATCGAGCACTACGGAGGCGCGTTCCCGGAATGGCTGGCTCCGGTGCAGGCCGTTTTGATACCCATCGCCGACCGGCACATCGAATACTGCGAATCGGTGTTGGCTACCCTGGAGGCGGCGGGGTTCCGCGCCGAGGTGGACACCCGGAATGAACGGATGAACCAGAAGATCCGCACCGCCCAGATGCAGAAGGTCCCCTACATGTTGGTGGTGGGCGACCGGGAACTGGAAGCCGGCGCCGTGGCCGTTCGCCACCGCGACGGCGATGACCTGGGCGCCATGCCCCTGGACGATTTCTTGGCCCGTCTGGGCGAGGAAGCGGGGATACCCAAGGGTTCGGCT
>CAYMZL010000457.1:0-2379 GCA_964394825.1 uncultured Dehalococcoidia bacterium
CGTTCCTGTCTTGGAGGTTTGGACGGTGTATTCCACCGAATCGCCCAGCAGCTCCTTCACCGCTTCCTGATTGGCCGGAGACACCACGACGACGACGCGGTCCACGCCCAACCGGCCCAACAACTCCACCGGATACCGGATCAACTCCTTGCCGCAGAGGCAGTGCAGCACCTTGGGAGTCCGGGACTTCATCCTGATTCCCTCTCCGGCGGCCAATATGATCCCTGCCAAGTTGTCCATATCTCTACCCCTGCCATTGGGCGTCAAAAACGCCTTGATACTCCCACGATTATACCAGTGGAGGCCGGTTTTCCGGCGCCTGGCCCGCGGCCCGTCGCGCCCCTTCCTGCCCGGCCCGCCGCCGGCGGATTCACGTTGACAACGGGACTGACCGGGGGCAAAATGGCCGTGCTTCAGCTTTGCCCGCCCCGTCGGGTCAACAAGAGGTCAACGGATGGACAAGTCCCAACTGCCGTTTCTCTCGGCCACCGAATTGGCGTCCCTCATCAAGTCCCGCCAGGTCTCTCCCGTGGAGGTGACCGAGGCCTATCTGGAACGGATCCCCCAGGTTGACGGCAAGTTGAACTCCTACATCACCGTAACCGCCGAGCGGGCCATGGCCGACGCCCGCCTGGCAGAGCAGGAGATCGTCTCCGGCAAGTACCGCGGCCCGATGCACGGCGTGCCGGTGGCGGTCAAAGACCAGTTCTACACCAAGGGTATCCTCACCACCGGCGGCTCCAACATCCTGAAGGACTTTGTGCCTGAGGAAGACGCCACGGTGGTCAGCAAATTGAACCAAGCCGGGGCCGCGCTCCTTGGCAAGCTGAACATGAGCGAGTTCGCCATGGGCGACGCCTTCCACCATCCCTACGGCCGGCCCCTCAATCCCTGGGACCTTTCCCGCAATCCGGGCACATCCAGCAGTGGTTCCGGCGCCGCCACCGCGGCTTTCCTCTGCGCCACATCCCTGGGCGAGGACACCGGCGGGTCCATCCGCGGGCCGGCCTCCTTCTGCGGGCTGGTCGGCATCCGGCCCTCCTGGGGACGGGTCAGCCGCCACGGAGTCCTGGGCGCATCATGGTCCATGGATCAGGTTGGCCCCATCTCCCGCACCGTGTCCGACTGCGCCATGACCCTGGGCGCCATCGCCGGTCACGACCCCAAGGACGGCTACACCTGGGACGTACCGGTGCCCGATTATCTGGCATCGCTGGAGGGCGGGGTCCAAGGACTTAAGGTGGGCGTCGTCACCGAACGGGTCCAAAGCGGCGCTGTCGACCCTCAGGTGCGAGATCTGGTGGTCCAGGCCATCGGCCAACTGGGAGAATTGGGCGCGGCGGTTGAAGAGGTTGCCATCCCGCTGATTTCACAGTCGGCCGCCATCTCCACCGCGGTGATCTACGCAGATGCCGCCGCGGTCCATCGGGAGGGCATCGACCAGCATCTGAAAGAGTACGACTACAACATCCAGCTCCGGCTGTACACGGGGGCCATCCTGCCGGCCCAGGCCCATCAGAAAGCGGTCCGCCTGCGCCATATGCTCCGTCAGAATATCTTGGAGGCCTTGGAGAAGGTGGACGTGTTGGTGATGCCCACTTCCTCCATACCCGCCTCGCCGATCCCGGAGAAGGCCGGCATCGCCAGCAAAGAGGAATTCCTGGAGATGCTGGGCGGGCGGCGCAGTTTCACCGCCCCGTTCAACTTGGCCAGCGTTCCGGCCCTGTCCATCAACTGCGGCTTCACCTCGGACGGCCTTCCCGTGGGGCTGCAGATCGCCGGCCGTCCCTTCGACGAGTCAACGGTGTTCCGCGTGGCCCACGCCTACGAACAGGCCACCGACTGGCACAACCGCCGCCCGCCGGTGTAGGCGGCGTGACGCCCTCAACTGCGGCCCCCAGGAGCAACCATGCCACAGCCCTATGACCTATCGGCGGCGGAACTGGCACGCCAGATCCGCGACAGAAACATCTCTCCAGTGGAAGTGGCGCAGTCGCTTCTGGAGCGGATGGACTCCCTGGAACCCATGTTGGAAGCCTGGGTCCGCGTTGACCGGGAGACGGTTCTGGCCGACGCCAAGCAGCGTCAAGAAGAACTGGTCAGCGGCATGGAGACCGGCCCCCTCCACGGCGTCCCCATCGGCATCAAAGACATCTATCACATCGCCGGCGTGCCCACCACGGCCGGTTCCAAGGTCTACGCTGACTACGTTCCCGATGAGACCGCAGTCACCATCAATTTGCTCGAAAAGGCCGGCGCGGTCATCCTCGGCAAGACCGTGACCACCGAATTCGCCTGCCTGGACCCATCCCACACCAAGAATCCCTGGAACCCGGCCCATACGCCCGGCGGGTCCAGCAGCGGCTCGGCAGTGGCCGT
>CAYMZL010000458.1:0-2377 GCA_964394825.1 uncultured Dehalococcoidia bacterium
CATCGCCCGCAGCATCCTGACCGACCCACCGGTCCTAATCTTGGACGACTCCACGTCCAGCGTGGATGTCGAGACCGAACGGATGATTCACCGGGCGATGGTCAACGTTATGAAGAACCGGACGACGTTCGTCATCGCCCACCGCCTCAGCACCGTCCGGGAGGCCGACTTGATCGTGGTGCTGAAAGACGGGGTGATCGCCGAACAGGGGACCCACGACGAACTCCTTGCGGTCAAGGGCATCTACCAGAACATCTATGAGCTCCAACTGCAGCCCCAGGAAGAAATGTTGCTGGACGCCTCGCTAACTCAGGAACCAGGCAATCCCGGCACCGGCGGCCCAAGGCTGGCTTCCGACATAGGAGACGACTGATGAGAGCTGCGGGACCCGGGGGCGGAGTCGGCGGCATGATGGGCGGCATGCGGGGCATGGGCGCCCACGGGATGAACGTCGCCAACATGGACAGCCTGACCGACGAGACCATCGTCGGCGCGGCCTACGACCACAAAGTCGTGATGCGGTTGATGACCTACATCTGGCCCTACAAGCGGGATGCCTTCATCGCGTTGGCCGCCGTGCTGGTCTATACCCTTGGCAACGTGGCCATTCCCTGGCTGATCATGAAAGGCATCATCTGGGCCATCAAACCCGGCGATGTCTCGCATCTGCACATAATCGGCCTTGTCTTCGTGGGCGTCACCGTCCTACATTTCGGAGCAAATTTCATCCAATTCGTATTCATGCCCAAGGTCGGGCAGGGCATCCTTTATTCACTGCGCACGGGCATGTTCAACCACCTGCAGGAGCTTTCACCTTCTTTCTTCCACCGCACTCCGGTGGGCCGCATCATGTCCCGGAGCCAGAGCGATGTCCTCCAACTCCAAGAGACCTTCGAGTTGATCGTTCAGAGCCTTTCCGACATGCTCAGCCTGGTGGGCATCGTCATCGTCATGTTGTACATCGACTGGCGGCTGGCCCTGGTGAGCATGAGCATTTTGCCGGTGCTTTTCTTCGTATTGGGTTATTGGCAGAAGTTTGCCCGGCATTCTTTCATGCGCATCCGCCGGGCCATCGCCATGGTCAACGGTGAGTACAACCAGAACATCACCGGGGTCCGGGTCGTGGAGAGCTTCAACCGGCAGGAAGCCAATATGGAGCACTTCGACGACCTGAACACCGAGCACCTGAACGCCAATCTGGAAGCCAGCCGGTACTCGGGCGCGCTCCAGCCATTCGTGGAAGTCTTGATGGGGATCGGAATGGGGTTCGGCGTCGTCTTGGTGGGCGGCGTCATGCTAAGAGGCGGGAACCTTGAATGGGCGGTATTGCTGGCCTTCGCCCTATATATCCAACGGTTCTTCGAGCCGGTGCGCCACCTGACCATGCAGTACAGCCAACTGCAACGGGCCATGGCCGCCGGAGTCCGCATCTTTGAGGTTCTAGACTTGAAACCCGAGGTGGTGGACAAGCCCGACGCCATCGAACTGCCCCAGATCCAAGGCGAGATCAAGTTCGAAGACGTGAGCTTCCACTACGTGCCCGACTTGGACGTGCTGAAAGGGATAACCCTGCACATCAAACCCGGAGATAACGTGGCCTTGGTCGGCGCCACCGGCGCCGGCAAGAGCACCTTCGTTACCCTGATACACCGGTTCGCCGACGTGACGAAGGGCCGCATCACCGTGGACGGTCACGACATCCGGGACGTTACCCGCCATTCGCTGGTCAGCCAGATAAGCATGGTGCTGCAGGAGCCATATCTGTTCTCAGGAACAGTGGCCAATAACATCCGCTACAACGACGACGAAGCCACCGACGACGACGTGGTGGCCGCCGCCAAGACCGTAGGGGCCCACGATTTCATCATGTCCCTCGACCTGGGTTACGACACGGTGCTGGCCGAACGAGGCATCAACCTGAGCGTGGGCCAGAGGCAACTCCTCAGCTTCGCCCGGGCGGTGGTCGGGAACCCGCGGGTCATCATACTGGACGAGGCTACCGCCAACATCGACACCCATACCGAGGTGCTGATTCAGCGGGCTCTGCAGCAGGTGTTGAAGGGCCGGACTTCCATCGTCATCGCCCACCGGCTGTCCACGGTGCGGAACGCCGACAACATCGTGGTGTTGGACCACGGCGAGTTGGTTGAGATGGGCAGCCACGAAGAACTGCTGGCCAAAAAGGGTGGAGTTTACGCCAGGCTATACGCGGTCAACTATGGCCTTCCCACCGACGATGATGAGCAATCGGTCCAGGGAGGGCCTTCCTTGGCGCCAGCGCCGGCCGACGATTGACCCAGGAGCCCCCAGCTAGAATCCCAGAACATGAGTCATCCCGAATTTTCCCAGAAGTGTTGATGAAGGGGTGATGGCGGCA
>CAYMZL010000459.1:0-2375 GCA_964394825.1 uncultured Dehalococcoidia bacterium
CACGGCGAAGATCCACATCAGCACGATGCCCAACCAAAATGCCGGCAGGCTCTGCCCGAATAAGGCGACTATCTTTCCGCCGAAGTCGAATACGGTACCCCAGCGGACGGCGGATATCACGCCGATGGGGATGGCGATAAATGTCGCCACCCCCAAGGCCACAAAGGCCAAGATGGCGGTGGCCGGCAGACGGTCTATGACCAGGCCCATGGCGGAGTTTCCGCGCCATTTTATCGACTCGCCGAAATTACCCGAGGCCGCGTTCTTGATGAAGATGAAATATTGGGTGGTGATGGGTTTGTCCAACCCCCATATCTTCTCGACTCGTATCCGGTCTGACTCCTCGGCCTCCAGGGGGAGCAGAACGTCCAGGGGGTTCCCGGTGATCCTCCCCAACGAAAAGATGATTATCGTGACGGCAATCAAAGAGATAAAAGCTTGAACCAGGCGGACCAGAATAAATCGTTGCAACGGACCACTTCTCCAACCCCACTTCTCCATCCAACGTGGGACTTTCCAATGTGGGGCTCGCGTTCTCTATTCTCTATAGGTTAGGGCAGCCATGCCTGGAGGCCGCAAACCGCCGGGTCCAGGGAGGCAAATCCTGCCACCCAAGGCCCCCGGCGGTAAACTGCAAACCCCAAGGTTCAAGCTATTAAATCCAGGACGAGCGGTACCTAACCGGCAGGCACCACGTCTGCGATGTGGCTGAACGAGGCGTTGATGTTGCCGGGATAAGTGAATGTCCTGACGATATTGGGATCGATCACTATCTGGCCGGGCAGCCAAGCGATCGGCACTTCGCCATAGTCATCGAACTTTATCTGTCCGATCTCCCGGAGGAGCGTGGCCCTCTCATCCGCGTCCACCGAGTTGATCAGCTGATCGTATTTCTCGTCGATTATCTTGTTTTCGTACGAGGAGATGAATCCCTCCAAGGCGCTGACGTTGTAGAAGCGCAGGGTTACCTGGGCCGGCCGGTAGGTGCCCCGGATCGGATAGATCCAGTTGTGAGTGGTCTTGCCCCGGTAGTTCTCCCGAACCCTGGCCCACTCCATCTCTTCCGCTTCCACCTTGATGCCGATGGCGGTCAGATATCCAAAGAGGGCTTCCGCCGCCGGTATCATCTCCGGCAGTCCGGGCAATTGGGTGATCTTCAGTTGCATGGTGAAGCCATCGGGATAGCCGGCTTCCGCCAGCAGTTCCTTGGCCCTTTCCGGGTCGTAGCCGTACTTGGCTTCGAATTCTTCGGTCCACTTGGGGTCGAAACCCGGCAATGCGGGATGGTACGCCCAGACCGACTGGAGCTCTCCGTTGCCGGCGAATAATGTGTCGATTATCTCCTGCCGGTCAACGGCGCGGTTGATGGCCTCTCTGACCTTGATATTGGTCACGGGCACGGTGGGATCGAAGCGGTCCGCCAGGTCGGGGCGGTAGTTGCCGCCCATGATAAAGCTGAACTGGATCGAAGGCAGTATACTGCTGACGACCTCCATCCCTCTTTCCACCACCCGCTCGTGCAGGTCACGGTCGATCTCCGCGATGTGGGCCTCACCCGCCAGCATCATAGCCATGCGGGTGGCAACCTCTGGCACCACGTTCTGTTTGTATTCTTCGAAGGCCGGCGTGATCCGCCAGTGGTCTTCGACCCTCTCGTAGAGGATATGGGACCCGAGTGAGAATTCGACCATCCGGAACGGGCCGGTGCCGGCCGGTTCCTTCTCGATGCCCTCCAGCCCCTCAGCCGCCCATTGGGCCTCGCTGAGAATCAGGACATTCCCCTGCTGCGCTCCGGCGATGAAGGCGCCGTCCGCATTGGGGAGCTTCGACGTCATGACCACCGTGTAGGGGTCGGGGGCGGTGATGTTGCCGGCAATCTCTTCTTCGGATTCACCGAACAACGAGCGGAGTAGGAACTGGTCGGTGGCGATCGAGTCATCCTGGAGCGCTACCCGAGCCACCGTATGGGTGACATCTTTGGCGGTGAACTCGCCCCACCCGTTATGGAACTGCACACCCTTTTTAAGCCTGAAGGTCCATTCCGTCCCATCAGCCTTGGTCATTTCCCACGACTCGGCCAGCCCGGGTATAAGCTTCCCGGAGCTCGCTTCAGTGGATATCAGAGGGTCGGCGAAAGGCCGAACCTGCTGATTAGCGGCCACCGTGGTGCCGCGCCACGGGAGTATCAACTCGATGGGCGGAGGCGAGATCGCCGAGATCAAGGTCGTTACCTTGGCCGTGGCTATCCCACTGGGAGCCGCGGTCGCCTGGGGGACTGCGGTGGGGGCCGGGCCGCTCGATCCACTGGAAGAGGCGGGTACGCGGGTAGCGGGGACCGGTGTAGATGTACTTGAACTGCCGCAGGCCACCGCCAC
>CAYMZL010000460.1:0-2373 GCA_964394825.1 uncultured Dehalococcoidia bacterium
CAGGCCACCTTCACCACCGTGGGCCTGGTGGGCACCGGCATCATGCTCTTGGTTTTCCCCCTCATCCGGAGCAAGCCGGCGGACATCGGCATCCGTCCCTTCGGGGCGGTGAGCGGCGAGCCTGAGCTGGCGCTCAGGAACAGGGCCGCGGAGGCCCTGCGCCTCAAGGTGTTCAACCAACACATGCGGCGGACCCGGGCCTTTTGGAACCTTCCGGTCGTCCACGCCCTGGGCTGCGCCGGGCACGGCATCGTGCTCATTTACGTGATCCCCTTGGCGGTCGAACAGGGGCTTGGCCTCTCTGCCGCGGCGCTGATAATCACCATCATCTCGTTGATGAGCATCACCAGCCGGCTGGGAGCGCCGATCTTGGCCGAGGCCTGGGGACCCAGAAAGATAATGGCCGCCAGCTTGACCATCCAGACCGTGACGGTGCTCATCTTGTTCTGGTCCCACGACCCCTGGGCCTTCTATCTATTCGCCGTTGCCTTCGGTTTGGGGTTCGGCGGCGAGTGGACCGGGTATCTGGAGATCAACCGCCGGTACTTCGGCGACGGGCCCATGGGGACCTGCTACGGATGGCAGATGACCGGCGCTTTCGCCGGTCATGCGGTGACGACGCTGCTGGCCGGCCTAATCATCTACGTAACCGGCTCCTTCTATCCGGTGTTTGCGCTTTCCATGGTCTTTAGCGGCGTCGGAGTGCTGCTAATCGCCACACTGGACAGCACCTCCCGCGTTTTGATCCCCGATTGGGAGGCTTCGCTGCCGCCGGAAGCCAGGACCAATTTCTTGCCCGGCACGGCCGCGGCCGACGACTAAGCGCTTATTCCTGGTCCAGAAATTCCTGGACCCACTGGCTCATGGGCTCCTTGTCGTAGCGGCTGTTCATCAAGACCACGTTCCGGCTCCGGTCGCCCTGGAAGAACCGCTCGTAGAGGATCTGCCGCGACCCGAAGGCGCTGCAACAGGCGTCCCACGCCAGCCGAAAGAGCCTTACCCGGTCCTTGGCCGAGGCGAAGTCGGTCTCCAGATACCGGGTTAGGTCCTCGGCGATCGGCCCTTCGAAGTCCTCTTCGGTGGGCAGGGCCATCAGGCTGCTGGACCCCAACAGGTGCAGTATCTCTCCCATGCGCGGGTACATGCGAATGAACGACTGGCGCGCCACCATCAATTGCATGTCTCCGGGGCACATGACCCCCCACTCGTCCAGTTTGGCGTCCACCTCGGCAGCCCGCAGCAGGGCCTTGGTTATCTCCAGGTTCTCGATGAGCTCGGCCATCAGGTCAAGGACCTGGGGCATCTCCGATGAGCCCAGCGTCTTTACCATCAGGTTGGCCAGCCCCAGGATGAACTCGCACTTCACCACGTTCTTGGTCACCACTTGATGGCCTGAGTGGAGATACTGGTGGGTATTCATGGACATGTTGTTGCACATGTCCACGTCGCCCAACAGGAACACCCGCTCCCACGGCACCAAGACGTTGTCGAAGAAGGCCAGGGCGTCCATCTCCTCGAACCGCGACCCCAGGGGGTGGTCGAAGCTGGAGCGCTGCAGGTCGAAGGTCTCCCGGCACTGGAACTTGAGGCCGGGGGCGTCGCAAGGTATGGCGAAGGCGAAAGAGGTGCGGCCCGGAGCGCCGGTGGGCAGCCGGTGGGAGCGGGCCGGGTAGACGGCGATCTCGTCGGCGATGGGCAACGTCGCCAGCAACCGGGCCCCGTTGACGACGATTCCCGCGTCGGTCTCTTTGACCACCGACAGGGCCACGTCCACGGAGTCATCCAGGGCGGCGGCCGGGGCGGCGGCGGCTCCGGAGCGGTTGCGCTGGAAGTTGACCAAAGTGTGGGTCAGCACCAGGTCTTTCTCCCGCACCATCTCGTAGTAGTCCTGGATATTTTTCTCGAACTCGGGGCGGTTCTGGCCGAAGTACTTGCCTGCGGCGGCCATGGACATCAGGCTCACGTTGAGAAAATCCGGGGTGCGGCCCATCATCCCGCAGGTGATCCGGGCCCAGTTCCTCATCATCTGGTGGCGCCGCTCCAGGTCCTCGTGGGTCCTGGGGGTCAGGAAGGACAGGCCCACTTGGTCGCCGGTGGTCGGCGACTCGTAGGTCATCTCCTTGCCAACCGCGGGGTCGTGTTGCAGGTCATACAGCCGGCCCAAGGTGCGGATTCCTCCCTCCAGCCCCGGCTCTTTGGTGGGGTCTTTCACCTTCTTGCCAGACATGTACAGACTGGGAGGGCTCTCCCTAAGTCCATCGATGTACTGCTTACCTGTTCTGGCTGGCATCCCGTATCCTCCCGGCGGCCCCCGCCTGGTTCTTGTTGCCGATATTTTTCGTTATCTGCATTGGTTTGACCAGACCCACCGTA
>CAYMZL010000461.1:0-2367 GCA_964394825.1 uncultured Dehalococcoidia bacterium
CCGACGAAGTGTCGGTGGAACTGATTCAACGCCCCACCGGATAGCCCGCCCGCCCCGGCTTGGGCGCGGAGTCAGCTAGTCGGGGGCGACGCCGTCGAAGAAGTCTTCGGGGACCGTTTCTCCGGGGGCCACACTGGGCTGAGCGCGGATGTAGTATTCCCGGCCCAGGACCCAGGCGGCGACATCCCTGGGCACCCGGTGGTAGGGCCAGTCCGGGGCGACCTGCGTCCGGTGACACATGATGCAGGCCATCTTGGTCTCAAGTTGGTCCGACAGGTCCAGCTCGAGATGTATGTCCGACCGGGGATTGCCTTGGTCCAGTTGCTCGGGGCTGGGCAGGGGGAAATCTATCCCGGCCGCCCGCAACCGGGTGGCCCATTCCAGCCGGAAGCCCTTGGGGCGTGCGCTATAGAAGAGTCTCTGGGGCGTGTGTGGCTTCAGCCCACCGGTTAATTGTTCGGGGAAAGCCGCCGGGTCCGGGGCCAGCTTGAAGGCCTGAGTTGTGTGCTTGGACACGGCGATGTGGTCCGGGTGGCCGTAGAGCCCGCCGGGTTCGAAGGTGAGCACCACCTGGGGCCGGAACTCCCTGATCTCCCGCACCAATTGCCCCACCACCTCGTCCACGGGGGCGTTAATGTAGGCCCGGGGGTGGCCGTTGGCGGCCCAGCCGGCCATGCCCGAGTCCCGGTACTCCAGCTGGGCGTAGCTCTCCAGTCTCAGGGCCCGCACGGCGCAGGCAAGCTCGATGCGCCGGATGTCTCCCAGGGTCTCTCTGGTGGCGGCCCCTTCCTGCCGGATCTCCCCCTCTTCGCCCAGGGTGGCGGTGACCAGACGCACCTGCCGCCCCTCCGCCACGTTATGGGCCAGCAGGCCCCCAACCGGGAAAGCCTCATCGTCGGGGTGGGCCAAGCAGGCTAAAAGGCGAAGTCCAGGCATCTTTTATCTTCCTTGGTGATTATTATTTACCGGTAATTATTCTATCTGAAGATCCGGCAGTGTTGTTCGTTGGAGACGCGCCCATGGAAACCCGGCTGCGCCGGCTGCGCCGGCTGTGCCGGTTTGACAGCCCAAAGGGGCGGCAACTACAATCCGCCCCGTACAGATCCAATTTCAGACGGGGATTCCCGAGGTGGAAGATGGGCGTTAAACAGCCGTTCCACCCATCTATTCCGCACCCGTGAAAGAGCGTACGCCGGGGAGGTTGTCATGGCTGAGTTGTTAGGTCTGGGTTGTTCCCACGGTCCAATCATACTCACCCCGCCGGAGGTCTGGCACAAGGGCCGCGAGCGTGTCTTCGGCCGGATCCCCGGCTACGAACCCCCCGCCCAATTGCTGGAGGAACTGGGGGACGACAACGGCCTGACCCAAGACCGGCTGGACCAGCAGAAGGTGGTCGAGTCCTTTAAAGTTCTCCGGGACCGGCTCCACGAATGGGACCCGGACGTCCTGATGATCATCGGAGACGACCAGGCCGAGAATTTCCTGCAGGACAACCTGCCTCCATTCTGCCTCTACACCGGAAGCGAGGTGGACGGTTACCCCTTCCGCCATCCGGGGGTGAGAGAGAACCTGTGGCAGGCCGCCCCGGAGACCAAGTTCACCTTCCGTTGCCCCCAGGACTTCTCCAGGGACATGCGCAGCTCCCTGATCCGGGACGGTATCGACATGGCCTCGTCCAGCTCCCTGAAGGGCTGGGACTGGGGCCTGGCCCACGCCATCATCAACCCCCTGGTCTACCTGGACCCGGAGGGCAAGTTCCCGCTGCTGCCCCTGTTCGTGAACTGCTACGGAGAGGAGGCCGGCCCCGATTATCCGCCCCGGCCCACGGCGCGCCGCTGCTACGAGGTCGGGCAGTCGATACGCCGGTTCCTGGACACCAGGGACGAACGGGTCGCCGTGGTGGCGTCGTCAAGCTGGTCCCACAGCTTCCTGGCCCACAAATTTCAGTGCACCGCCATCGACCTGGAGACCGACCGACGCTATCTGGAGTTGGTCCGGCAGGGCAAGGGCAGCCAACTGGCCGGACTCACGCCTGAGGAGCTGCAGGACTCGGGCGACCATGAGATATTGAACTGGATCATCGCCCTGGGTATCCTGGGCGACATTCCAGCGGAGATAGTGGATGTGAGGGAGTCTCACACCCAATTGGCCTTCCGGGTGGCGGCCCTCTGGGGATAGCCCAAGCACCCAAAGAGAATCAGTAGGTCCGGGCCGGCGTCCCGCCGGACCCGGCCCACCGAACCACAGGAGAATCCATGCACTACGGTCTTATCATGGAATGCGACTACCGTTACGGCCACTCGGAGAGGGATGCCTTTGACGAGGCCTTCGCCATGGCGGATGCGGCCGAGAAGGGCGGCCTGGACG
>CAYMZL010000462.1:0-2360 GCA_964394825.1 uncultured Dehalococcoidia bacterium
TGCTGTTCACCGCCCGCACCTCGGTCTTCAGCATGCGCATGAAAACCCCCGGCACCGCCATTCCCAGAGACTAATAGGAACGCCATGCCCGGTTATGACGCAATAGTCATCGGCGTCGGCGGCATGGGGAGCGCCGCCGTCTACCATCTGGCCAGGCGAGGATGGAAAGTGCTGGGGCTGGAGCAGTACGACATTCCCAATGAACTGGGGTCCTCCCACGGGCACTCCCGAATGATTCGTTACACCCTCCAGGAACACCCCTCCTATGTGCCGCTGGTGCGCCGCGCCTACGAGCTGTGGCACGAACTGGAGGACGCCGCCGGGGAGCGGCTGATGGTCACCACCGGCTCGGTCCGCGCCGGCCCTCCTGACAGCCCTTTCTTCCAGGGCGCCAAGAAGGCCTGCGACGTCCACAACATCCCCTATGAGATATTGACCGCCCCGGAGCTAAATAACAGGTTTCCCGGCTACCGGTTCCCCGAGGAGATCTCTTCGGTATACCAGGCCGACGGGGGCTTTCTGCTCCCCGAGCGCTGCATCGTGAACCACGTCCAAGCCGCCGAGGAAGCCGGGGCCGAGGTCCACAGCCGGGAGACGGTGCTGGACTGGGAACCCGATGGCGATGGGGTGAAGGTCCGCACCGGCCGGGACACCTATTACGCAGGGAGATTGGTGGTCACGGCCGGCGCCTGGGCCGCCAAGCTGGCCCCTCAAGTGGCCAGATACACCGTGCCCGAACGCCAGGTGCTGAGCTGGTTTCAACCGAAACGCCCCGAACTGTTCCGTGCCGAGACCTTCCCGGTCTTCGGGATCTGGACCGAGGAAGGGCGCTACTACGGTTTTCCCAGCTACGGCGTCCCCGGATTCAAGATCGGCCGCGCCCACCATCTGCGGCAGCAGGTGGACCCGGACCTGATGGACCGTGAGGTGCATGCCGAAGACGAAGATATCTTGCGTCAGTTCACCAGCCGCTATTTCCCGCTGGCGGCGGGTCCGGTCCTGGACCTAAAGACCTGCATCTATACCAACACCCCAGACGAGCACTTCATAATCGACCTGCTGCCGTCCCAACCCCAGGTGTCGGTGGCCGCCGGGTTCTCGGGCCACGGATTCAAGTTCGCCAGCGTGATCGGCGAGATCATGGCCGACCTGGCCCAGCACGGCGAGACGGGCCAGGACATCAGCCTTTTCCGGCTGGACAGATTCGACGCCTAGCCGGCCCATCCCCGGCCGTTGGGTGATTTTTCGGCCACCCATCAGGGGTGCGGCCCGCTTGTGAGCGAATCGCGGCCGGTGATATGCTGGGGTTGCCCCATCGAATTAGCCGGACTTGCGAACTTGACGGACGCGGTTCCCAACTGGGCGTGTTGAGATAAATGGAACATCTGACCATCCACGAGACCCCCGATAAGAAACTGGACCACTTGGTAATCGTCTTCAGCGGCTGGGCGGACGCGGCAGAGGGCGCGACCAGCGCCATAAAATTCCTGCAGCGGAAACTCCAGGCCAAGAAGTTCGCGGATATCGACCCGGAAGAGTTCTACGACTTCTCCCAGACCCGCCCCTACACGTCGCGGACCAGAGACGGGAACCGCCGGATCCACTGGCCGGCCAACGATTTTTCTTATTTAACCGATCCCAGCACCGAGTCGGGAATCATGGTGTTCGTCGGAGTTGAGCCCAACTTGAAATGGCGCACCTTCGCCAAGACGGTGGCCAAGGTGGCCAGGGACCACGGCGTGGAATCGGTGATTCACATCGGAGCGCTGTTGGACGCCGTCCCTCACACACGCCCGGTCAAACTCAGCGGCACCGCCAGCGAGCCCAAGCTGAACGAGTTCCTGGAGAGCCAGGGCATACGCTCGTCCAACTACCAGGGCCCCACGGGCATCAGCTCGGTCGTTATGGAAGCCTGTATCAACGAGGGGATGGAATACACATCCATCTGGGCGCACACCTCCCACTACCTGCAGGCGGCGCCCAACCACCGGGTGGGCTCCACCCTGTTGCAGCTACTCGTCAAGCTGCTGAATCTGCCCTTGGACCTGACGGAACTGCATTCAGCGGCCGACACCTTCAATGAGGAGGTCGCTAAGGCCGTTGCCAGGGACGAGCAGATCAGCTCCTACGTCGCCAAGCTGGAAGGCCAGTACGACGAGGCAGTTGCCGCCATCGAGATTCCAGACCCGGCCGAACTGGTCCGGGACCTGGAACAGTTCCTCCGGGGCGAGCAGCGGCGTCCGCCCACAGACCCCTCCCCGTAGCTATAATCCTCAACCCCATTTGTGTTCCAGCCAGATTCCGGTTGATCTACCGATATTGGTCAATCCAAACGGGCGAAAGCTACGGACGCTTCAGCC
>CAYMZL010000463.1:0-2351 GCA_964394825.1 uncultured Dehalococcoidia bacterium
CGTGAGGCCCCCCAACGTCCTGGCCATGGCCCATCCCAAGGACCAGGCCAGCGCCACGGCCCCGAAGAATAGCCCCAGTCCGGCGAAGCCCCCGAACAGAAAGGACGCCGCCAGAGCGGAGAGACCGGCCACCGTTGTCGCAAACCTGATGCCGCCCCCGTGGAATGGCGATCCCATTCCTTGACTGCGGGCGTAGGGGAAAGCCGCCAATAAGACCACCATGGTCCACCGGGAAATGGCCGGGAAGAGCAATAACGCCCACTCCTTGCCCGGCTCGGGAAGGCCCAGCAGGGCGACCAAGGCCCCATACTTCAATAGCAGGACGGTAACGCCGCCGGCCACCCCGAAGGCGCCCACCCGGGAGTCGCGCATGATCTCAAGCCGGCGCTCAGGGGTGAACCCGCCGAATATACCGTCGCAAACGTCCATGAGTCCGTCCAAGTGGAGGGCCCTGGTGACGATGACCATGGTTGCCACCAGAAACGCGGCGGTCAGGGGCTCGGTGAATAAACGGCTGGACCCCTCTTCCACTCCCACCAGCAGCAGGCCCATGAGCAGACCGACGGCGGGGTAGAAGGCCCGGGAGTTGCTGAGGTCCTGCGGACCGCGGTCCAGATCGCGCGAGACGGGGAAGATGGTGAGGAAGGTCACCGCCAGCCGGAGTGGGGTTAGCCAGAAGGAGATCAGGAGGCGGCCTCTTGGCCGCCGTCTTCGATCTTCCCATCGTTTTCGGTTTTCGTTGAAACGCCCGCTTCGGCGAAGGTGGCCATGTCGGAAAGGCACTTGGCAGCCGCTTCAATGACGTGCATCGCCAGGGTGGCCCCGGTGCCCTCGCCCAGCCGCATCCCCATGTCCAGCAGGGGGTTCAGGCCCATGAAACTGAGGGCGATGCGGTGGCCGGGCTCCACCGACTGATGGGAGGCGATGAAACGGTGTCCAGCCTTGGGGGCGATGGTGTGGGCGATCAATGCCGCCGCTCCCGAGATGAACCCGTCGACCACCACGGGACGGTGTCCGGCCGCCGCTCCCAGGAACACCCCGGCCAACACTCCGATCTCGAAACCGCCGACCTTCATCAGGACATCCAGGCCGTCTTTGGGGTCGGGCCGGTTGATGTCGATGGCCCGCTGCACCACCGAGGCTTTGTGGGCCAGCCCGGCGTCGTCCAGGCCGGTGCCCCGTCCGGTGGTGGCGTCGGCGTCGGCGCCGGTGATCACCGAGGTGATGGCGCTGGACGGGGTGGTGTTGCCGATGCCCATGTCGCCGCAGGCTATGAGGTCGGACCCCGCCGCGATCTGCTCCCGGCAGGTCTCGATCCCCGTCTCCAGGCATTGGACCGCCTGTTCGCGGGTCATGGCCGGTCCGACTGCGATGTTGCTGGTGCCCCGGCCGATCTTGACCGACCGCAAAGCCGGGTGAGAGGGCAGGTCGGCGGCAACTCCGGCGTCCAGGACCACGATATCGGCCCCGGCGTGCTTGGCCAAAACGTTGATCGCCGCGCCGCCGCCCAGGAAATTCATCACCATGGCTGGGGTGACGTCCTGCGGGTAGGCGCTGACGCCCTCGGCCACCACGCCGTGGTCACCGGCGGCCAGGATGACCGTCTTGCGGCGTATGCTCGGGGTGGCTTCGCCGAAGATTCCGGCAAGCTGCACCGACAGTTCTTCCAAACGGCCCAGGCTGCCCAGGGGCTTGGTCAGCTGGTCCTGCCTGGCCCTGGCGGCGGCCATCGCCGCCTCGTCCAGTGGCACGATCTCTTTAATGGTGCGGTCGATCAGCTCGGAGATGGCCATTACGACTCTTTCGGTCCCGACTTCAGTCGGGAAATTCTGCGATTGAAATTCGGACTAAAATTCGATGCCCGGCTGGGCTTTTATTCCCTGCTGATAGGGGTGTTTCACCACCTGCATCTCGGTGACCAGGTCGGCGAACTCGACCAGGGCCTCCGGGGCGTTTCGGCCGGTGATGATCACATGCTGCATCTCGGGCCGGGCCTTCAGGACCTCGATGACCTCATCGGTATCAACCCATCCGTAGTGCATCGGGTAGGTGAACTCGTCCAGCACCACCAGGTCGTACTCCCCAGAGGCGATTACATTTTTACAGTCTTCCCAGTGGGCCCGCGCCAGGTCGGCGGACTGGTCCAGGTCCTTGGAGCGCCAGGTGAAGCCGTCGCCCATGGCCCGCATCTCCACGCCCATCTTCTGGGCGGCGCGCTGCTCGCCGAAGTTGGCGGTGGAGTGCTTGATGAACTGGAGCATGATCACCTTCATGCCCCGGCCCCAGGCCCGTACCACCACGCCCAATGCGGCGGTGGTCTTGCCCTTGCCTTTGCCGGTGTTGACGATCAC
>CAYMZL010000464.1:0-2347 GCA_964394825.1 uncultured Dehalococcoidia bacterium
CCCAACATGGACGGCAACATCTACGCCCTGGACCGAAACGGCAACCTGCTCTGGAAGCACGATGTGGGATCGGCCATAGTGTCTTCCCCGGTGTTGGTGCCGAGGGGCCTGGTGGTGGCGGCCAAAGTTGGAAAGCTCATATTGCTGGACACCGGGGCTGCGAACCTGGGCTTACAGCGCGAGTTGTCCAATCTGACACTGGGAGACGCCGAGATAAAAGCCCCGTTGGTGGCCGACGGAGACTCGGTGTACGTCGGTTCACAGGACAGCACGGTCAGGCGCATCGAGGTGCAAGGCGGCCAGGTGGTGATGTGGTGCTTGGACACCGAGGGTGGCGGATGCAACTAAACCGGGAATCAATGGAATCAAACCGAACGATTGCGGCCGCTAGGCCGGCAGCGAGGTAGGACTCTTTGGAGGCCATTTCATTCCTCTGGACCGAACTGATAATTCGGCCCATGCTCAACAGCCTGGTGGTGCTCTACACCATCTTCTTCAGCCAGATGGGTTTGGCGATCATCATACTGACCGCCATTATCCGGATGGCCACGCTGCCTTTGACACTGAAGCAGTTGAAGCAGATGCGGGCCATGAGTTCGCTGCAGCCCAAGCTGAAGGAGATTCAAGACCGGTACTCCAGGGACCGGTCCAGAATTTCCCAAGAGACCATGCGCCTGTACCGGGAGGCCGGGGTGAGCCCCTTCGGCTGCCTGGGCCCAATGATCGTCCAGATGCCCATCCTGATCGGCCTGTTCCGGGTGTTGATCCAAGTCGTGTTCTCCCGCCCCGACAACCTGGTCGGGCTGTCGGAAAAGCTGTACACCTGGATCCCACTGGCTCAGATATACACGGCCGCGCCCCTGGATTCGCAATTCCTTTGGTTGGACCTGGCCCAATCCGACCCCACCAACATAATAATGCCGGTGCTCGTCTTCGTGTCCACCTGGGTCCAGCAGAAGATGACCATGCAGCCGTCCAGCGATCCGAGGCAGTCAGGCAACCAGGCGATGATGCTCTGGATGATGCCCTTGATGATCGCGTTTTTCTCGTTCACCCTGCCCAGCGGTCTATCCCTGTATTGGACAACGTCCAACGTGATCGGCATCGGAATCCAATATTTCGTGACCGGCGGCTGGGGACCATTATTCCCACTATTCCCCAAGTCCGCGCCGGCGGCGGCGCCGGCGGCGGCCGCCCGGCCATCCCAAAATGTCCCACAGGAGGAGATGGTACAAGATGGAAGAGATAGTAATGAGCGCCCGAACCGTCGACGAAGCAATCGAGCTAGGACTGAAAGAGCTCGACGCCGACCGCGACGAGGCCGAGGTAGAAATACTAAGTAGGGGCAAGACCGGCTTCCTGGGTATCGGCTCGGAGGTCGCGCGGGTCCGGGTCACCAGGATTTCCGCGGGGCGCAGCGCTGCTGGAGTGCCGATCGGCGCGGGAGGTGAGACCACCGCCGCCGGCGTGGCCACCGCCACCGTGGGGCGCATATTGGAGGCGGCCGGCGTCAACGTCAGCCGGACCTTGCGGGCCGCCAACGACCCAGAATCCGGCGGACCCATCATCGACCTGGCGGGAGAAGACTCCGGTCTGTTGATCGGACGCCGCGGGCAGACGCTGGCAGCCCTCCAGTTCCTGGTCAACCTGATCGTCCGGAAACAGTTCGACGACGTCCGCGTGGTCCTAGACGTTGAGAACTACCGTCAGCGGCGGGAAAGCTCCCTCCGCGACATGGCCACCACGGTGGCCGCCAGGGTGGCCCAGACCAACCGCAGCATCACCCTGGAGCCAATGCCTCCGGCCGACCGCCGCATCATCCACACCACGCTTACGGACCACCCGGGGGTATCCACCGAAAGCACCGGCGAGGGCGAAGGCCGTAAAGTCATGATCATGCCAAAGCGGGACTAAAAGACGGCGATAGCGGTATTTCCGCACCTGTCACCAGAGGCGGGTTCGCGGCATCATCAACATCCGGATTAGCGACCGGGCATCACCAGAAATCGCGGAACGATCTTGGAAATCCATTTAAACTGCGGGTCTTGATGTTGACCGCCGCAAAGGGGATTACATAGAATAACACCGTGACAAGCGAGTTGGACTTCCCCTCCAGCCGAGTCCCATTTGATCACCCCCACGAAGAGTGCGGGGTAATTGGGGTATTCACCCCGGAGGGAGAAGCCAGCCGTTTGGCTTTCTTCGGCCTTTTCGCCCTGCAACACCGCGGCCAAGAGAGCGCGGGCATCGCCGCCGCCAACGGCGAGAACGTGGTGGTCCACGCCGATATGGGCCTGGTCACCCAGATATTTCGGGAGCCCGATTTCTATCCTCTGGTCGGCGACAT
>CAYMZL010000465.1:0-2334 GCA_964394825.1 uncultured Dehalococcoidia bacterium
GAAATCGGCCAGCAGTTTGGTGCAGTAGGGTCCCGCTATATGGTGGGTGAGGTCTAAAACCTTCACCCCATCTAAGGCGCGTTCGGTCAAAGGTTTACTCCTTAGTTGTCGTGGCACGGCGTTCTCATTGCGTAGGGGCACGGCATTGCCGTGCCCCTACGGCGAGCCGTATGCCTCCCGGTTGGCTGGCGCGGCCTACTGCTCGGGATAGGTCAGCCGCAGCAGGGTGTGCCGCCGGTTGGTGGTATAGGGCCGGACCTGCTCCGGCCAGCGGCCCAGTTCCACCGCCTCGCCCCATGCGGCGGAGCTGAGGACCTCCGGGCTCTCGATCTCGTACATGGCGTGAAAACGGGGCTGACCCTCCGGCGAGACGGTCTGGGTCTCCCCTCCGATCAGGACCTGAAAAGCCTGGGCCTCGAACCGGGTGATGGCGCCCACTCCGGCGATCTTGCCCAACTCCGGACAATGCTCGGTGTTGTAGACCTCGTGGAACAGGGCCTCCTTGGCCGGATCGACGTCCATGCTCGCGATGAAGAGGTACTTGGATCTCGGGGCCATGGCCAGCCTCCTAAATTTCTAAATTGGGCTTCTAGTACCATGGCCAGATGGAATTGAAACTCTGCGCAACGCCCCCATCCTAACCTTCTCCCGGCGCGGGGGAAGGGACTAGTTCTTTCCCCCTCCGGGGGGAGAGTTAGAGTGGGGGTGAAATCGTATTCGTCAATTTCACCTATATGCGGCACTAGATTGTTAACCGGTACTTGCCTGTAGTTAATCGTTAAACGGGAACGGCCCGATGCCCTAGAAAGCCCGCCGGTGGGAGAATTCAGTCTCCTCGTTGGTTATGAACTCCAGCAAGACGGCCTTGCCATCTTCCTCAGTGACCTTTCGGGCCCTGGTGAAGGCGGCGCTGATCTGGCTGGGGTCTTCGATGCGCTCGGCATAGCCGCCCATGGCCTTGCCCAGGTCGGCATAGTTGCCGCCCAGGTCCCTGGTCCCGTAGAGCCGGTGGGAGTCGGTCATCGCCTGGGTCTCGATGGCCATGGTGGAGTTGTTCAACACCACGGTGATGATGGGGATGTCGCTGCGGACGGCGGTCTCGAAGTCCAGTCCGACCATGCCGAAGGCGGCGTCGCCCATGAAGTTGACGCAGACTTTCTCGGGGGCCGCCAGTTTGGCGCCGATGGTCAGGCCCAGGCCCGTGCCCAAACCGTGGGACTTGCCCCAGCCCAGATAGGTCCGGGGGCCGTTGGACCGGTAGAACGGGGTTAGCTGGTCCCTGGGACTGCCTGAGTCGTGGGTCACGATGGCGTCTTCCGGTGGGATGGTGTGCATGAAGTCCCAGATCACCCGGTAGGGGGTCATCGGGGTTGAACTGTCCGAGAGCTTGGCGCGCCACTCGGACAGCCAGCCTTCCCGTTCCGACTGCACTTCTTTGGCGGTGGCCTGGTCGTCCTTCCGGCCGTCGCCCACGATCGCCCGGCAGGCCTCGATCATCTGGCGCAGGACCAGCTTGGCGTCGCCGACGATGGGGAAGTCTATGTTGTAGTCTTTGTTGATGTCGGACGCGTCGTTGGTGGCATGGACCATGGTCTTGCCCGGGGGAATGTTCATGCACATGCCGTGTTTGGTGAAGCTTGTGCCGACGCCGAACATGAGGTCGGCCCGGCGCACGAAGTGATAGGCGTGTCCCGATAGGGTGGGGCCGGTGCTGCCCAGGGCCAGGGGATGGACCTCCGGAAAGGCGCTCTTGCCGAGCAGGGTGCTGCAAACGGGGACTTGGAGCAGCTCCGCCAGTTCCACCAACTCGTCGGAGGCCTTGCCGTACAACACGCCCTGACCGGCCATTATCACCGGGTAACGGGCGGCGCACAGGGCCTTGGCGGCCGCTTCGATGTCGCTGGGGTTGCCCTGGCTGGCGACCGGCCGGCTGGGCACGTAGTAGAAGGACTCTTCGCTTACGTCCTCCAGGGCGACGTCGGCGGGTATCTCAACCGCCATCGGGCCGGGGCGGCCCTGGCGCAGGCCGGCGAAGGCGCGGCGCATGATCCCCGATGTGCGGTCCGGAGTGTTCACCTGCTCGATGCCCTTGGTGACGTCTGCATAGCTCTTGAGGCCGCTGAAGTGGGGCGATATGCCGGCCCGTTCCCTGGGGTGGCCCAAGGGCAGGAGCAGCAGGGGCACCGAGTCGGAGTAGGCGGTGGCGATGCCGGCGTAGGCGTTCTCGGCCCCCGGCCCGTACTGCATGGCGAACACGCCCATCTGGTCGCCGTTGGAGACGCGGCTGATCCCGTCGGCGATACCCACGCCGACCCGCTCCTGGCGGCAGACGAT
>CAYMZL010000466.1:0-2330 GCA_964394825.1 uncultured Dehalococcoidia bacterium
CCCAATTGCCGCCGCTATCTTCGCTGCGGTAGATTCCGTTGTTGGAGCCTGCGAACACAACATTGGGATTTTGTGGATCCACCGTCAAAGCCCTGACCTGGGATTCCCCAGGGAAGGGGTCGCGAATCCGGCCCCAGCTCTCACCGCCGTCGGGACTGTGAAATAACCCTGCGCCCGTGGTTCCTACTAGGATGCTGTAGTTTTCGGACATCGCAATGCCTCCTTGTCTGGTTATCCTCCAGGGTTTTTAATGGTCAGACTTCGCAGTTTTTGAACTCAATAAGATTGGGAGCAATATACACCTGGGCCCAATGTGTCTGTCAATCTAGGATTCTGGCTGTTTGGAAGATGGATTCCGCAGTGACCGTTTTACGCCTTGGCGTGGCAAGATACTTATACGGTCCGGTTCTGGCCTCCCCTTTTGTCGGACCTGTAGTTTGGAAACTGCTGCTATCCTTTTACGGTCACCGGCTGTTATATCAAGCAGCCGGCAAAAACGAACGAGAGCCTTGGCTTTATTGATGGAGAACCAAGAGGAAGAAGCGCTGGTCCTCTCCGCCCAACGGGGAGACCGCGACGCCTTCGCTCAGCTTTACGAGGCAACCGTGGAGCGAATCTACCGCTACCTATTGAGCCGGCTGGGCGAACCCGCCGACGCCGAGGACATCACGGCAGAGGTCTTTATGCAGGCGATGAAATCCCTGCCATCGTACAGATCAAGGGGAACCCCCCTGATAGCCTGGCTGTTTCGTATCGCCCACAACCAAGCGGTCAATCACATGAAGAAGAGGGCACGCCGCAGGGAGCTGCCCTTGATCGAGACGGTGGCCGCTTATGAAGGTCCCGAGGAGGAAGTGCTCGAACAGGTCAGGTTGGGAGAGGTCGTCCGGGCGATGGAGGCTCTCACTGACCTGCAACGCCAGGTGCTCAACCTTCGATTTGCCGCCGACCTCTCCATTGCCGAGGTGGCCAGGGTCATGAGCCGCAAGGAAGGGGCAGTGAAGTTCCTGCAATACAGTGCGCTGAGGGCCCTGCGCCGGGTCTGGAGTCAGCAAGAGGCGGGTAGCCATGGACATTAGTACACAAGACATCGTTCAAGAGTGCCTAGAGTTGCTGCGACAGGGCCGATCACTGGAAGATTGCCTAGAACAATACCCGGAAGAGGCCGCGGAATTAGAGCCTATCTTGCGCACTGCCCTCTCAGTCCGGAGCGATTTAGCGGCAGACCTGCCTCTGACGACCCGAACACGTATGCGAAGCCGGGTGCTGGCCGAGTGGGACCGCCGGCACGAACCCAGACGTTGGAATCTGCGCCTTCCTGCTCTATTTCCCGGATGGTCGCTCTTTCCCAGATGGGCGTTCGTAACCGCCGCGTTGGTGCTGGCCTTGGCGCTCGGTGGTCTGGGGACCGATACCGCCGCGGCGAACACTGTGCCGGGGGACGCCTTGTACCCGGTTAAGGAGTTCCGAGAGTCGGTACAACTGTGGTTTGCCCGATCTCCCGAGGCCAAAGTTGAGATGTACACCAGCCTCGTGAAGGAACGAGTGGAGGAGGTTAAGAAGATGGCGGCCCGGGAGCAGGCTGACCTCGATGCCATATCGGATGCGCTGGCACGGATGGAAGGTCACTTAACGGCCCTTGGTATAGTGGTCGAGAACAAGCTGACTGACCGACCTGGTGAGGAGGTGGATTTAGGCTTCGTGGAGGCGTTGCAGAAATCAATCACCGAGCAGGATACTGCTGAAGGTCTATTGGCCAAGGCCTTGGCTGAAATGCCCGCGAAAGCCCGCCCAGACTTCAGTAATGCCTTGAAGGCGATCCAACTGGCACAGGAAAGAGTGGACTCCGCCCTGGAAGCGGCGGGGCATTCCGGCGCCGGTGATTAGCAAGGCCAAGGTGATCAATCTGACCGGCACGCCTAAATCAAAGAACAACAGAGGTATTTTCTTGGAACCCACACCCATTGTCCGATCTTTGCCACGGTTGTCCCTGTCCGGCATCATCCTGACCATAGTGTTACTCCTGGCTGCCTGCGGTGGCGGGAGTCCGACGGCGCCACCGACGTCAGGACCGGCCACGGCCATTGCACCCACTCAGACAGCTCTGCCGCCCGCCACGGCTCCTCCTCCTATTACTCCGGGTCCTACAACAGGGCCCACAACGGCGCCTACGGTCACCCCCACCTTGCCCCTTATCTTGGAGCTAATGGCGCCTGAAGACGGCGCCGGTGTAGAGGTAGATGCAGTCAGGGTCATGGGTAAAACCGGAGTTGACGCGGCCGTAGGCATCAATGGGACGCCCGTGGAAGTCTCGGCTGATCGCAGCTTCC
>CAYMZL010000467.1:0-2324 GCA_964394825.1 uncultured Dehalococcoidia bacterium
GGAACTGCGGACTACCGACCACAGCATGACCAAGAGCATCTACCTCAAAGACCCAGACGGCAACGGCATCGAGTTGTTCTGCAACTCCCAGGATACCGCCGAAGAAGGTCTGGCCGAGATGCGCAGCCCCGGCCGCAAGAACAAGGAGTTGGTCTTCGACTAGACCCGTTCCCGGCGCACCCGTTTAAGCAAACGGGAGAAACCGCGACCCACGTTAGAGAGGGAGACTACTCCCTCTCTAACTGATTTTTAGCCCCTTTTTACGATACCCACTGGACCGGATCTAGGTCCGAGGATTGCGATGATTCTGGCAGCGGCCCTGGACCTGGACGGCACAATCATCGGCCCCGACGAAAAGATCTCCCCGGCGGTCCAGGAGGCCATCGCCCGATTGGCCGGCCGCATGCCGGTGTTCATCGCCACCGGGCGGGAGCCGGCCGACGTGTTGCGGTATTCCAAGGAACTGGGCCTGACCACGCCCCAAATCTGCGACGGCGGCGCCAACATCCTGGACCCGGTGCGGGGGGTGTCAGTCTGGACCGCGCCTTTGGGCCCGGCCAACGCGGAAGCGGTGGTCACCAAACTCAGGGAGATGGGCTCAGCCTTCGTCGCCACCCACGCCAGCGGCACCGCCAGCACCTTCGACGACGTGCCCAACTGGGACCTGATCCGAGTGTCGGCCCTGGATTTGGATGAGGGGAGCGCCGACGCCCTGGCCGAGAGTTTCCGCGGCAATAAAGACATGCACGTGATCAAGGCGGTCCTGCCCTACAACGGGCTGTGGGCCGTGGATTTCACGCTGGCCGGAGTGGACAAGGCCACCGGGGTTTCCCGCGTGGGCAAGACCCTGGGTGTGGACCCCGCCAACATGGTGGCGGCCGGAGACAGCTACAACGACCTGCCCATGCTGGAAGCTTGTGGCTTTAGCATCGCCATGGGCAACGCGCCGGAAGAGGTCAAGGCCATCGCCGGCTTCGTGGCGCCCACCGTGGAGGAAGACGGGCTGGCCGTCGCCATCAATGACTACGTGCTGCCCCAGCTTTAAGCCAGTTCAACTAACGGAGGGCCGGCACAACCTCTTTGCAGAAAAGGTCGATGGACCGCGCCACCTTCTCCCTGGGAATCAACCCGCCCACGTTGGTCTCGGCAACGATTCCCGAAAGCCCCAATTCCTCGGAGATCTCCTTCAGCAGACCGGCCACACCCTCGGGGGTGCCGTAGGCCAAGCGGTCACGGAGCAGGTCTTCGTAGGTTACGGCGGCCAGACGCTCGCCGCGGGCTATCCGTTCCTCCGAGGCGGTGGTCCCCGCGGATGATGCCGATTGGCTGAAGCTCTGCGCCAGGCGCCGGTAGGACCGCATGGTGCTCTCTTCGGCATCGGCGGAGGCTTCTTCTTGAGACAGGCCAACGAATATCGGGATGCGCAGATACACGTCCCCGTTTCCAGCGTGGCCCGCATCCTTCCAGGCCTGGCGGTACTCGCCAAGGAGGTTCGCCAGATCGGGCCGGTCCAGTCCCCTCAGACCCACGAAGATGGGATACCCCAAGGCCCCCACCTGGGGGAAGGTCTCCTTGGTGGTGGCGGCAACCCGAAGGGGTGGATGGGGTTGCTGGTAGGGCTTGGGGATCACGCACACGTCGTTGAAGTTGTAGTATTTGCCCTGGTAGGAGAACCGCTCGTTGGTCCAGGCCGCCAGGATGATCTCCAAGCACTCCTGAAACCGCTCCCTGCTCTCTCCGTAGGGGATGTCATAGCCCTCGTAGGACCTGGCGAACCCGCTGCGGCCCACTCCGAAATCCACCCGGCCCCGGCTGATCTGGTCCACCGTGGCAACCTCTTCGGCCATGCGCACCGGATGGTTGAGGGGAAGAACGTTCACCGCCACTCCCACCCGCAGGCGCTCGGTCCGGGCGACGATGGCGGTGGAGATTATCAGAGGCGCCGACACGATGGACGGTATCCCCGCTCCCGCGGCGTCCAGGGGATTTCGGGGCGCGGCGAAGTGGCGCTCCGCCAGCCAGACCCCGTCCAGGCCGCCCTTCTCGGCCGCATCCGCCATGGCGAAGGCCTCGTCAAAGGCGTCCTCCTGGGAATGGCCGTAGCGGTAATCGCATTCCATAATAAGGCCGTAGTGCATGGTTCCTCCATCGGTTTGTTGGGTCCTTCGACAGGCTCAGGACGAACGGTAAAGACACCTCCTTCCGTTCGTGGTGAGCTTGTCGAACCACATGTTGAAATAGCCTCTAGCAAACACACGCCAATAGAGACGGAGGATGACAGCCATGCCGAGGATTGAATCTCTGGGACACGTTGGGATCTACGC
>CAYMZL010000468.1:0-2320 GCA_964394825.1 uncultured Dehalococcoidia bacterium
GTGACCGCCAGTCAATTTGAGCGGGGCTGGCTCCCGCTTATGGTAAACTTCCATCGAATACGCGAACACGCCCAGGCGTGGCCTAAGTAGACACTGTGCACACCACTATATTTTGGAGGTATCCGGATTGGCTCAGAAGGTGAAGGCTGGCGAAGCGGTGATCGAGATGCTGCGGCAGGAAGGGGTCTCCCACATGTTCGGCATCGTTGGCTCGTCCTTCCTGGACATTCTGGACCCCCTCTACGACCGGGACGACCTCAAGTTCATCGGCGTCCGCCACGAGCAGGGCGCGGCCCTGATGGCCGACGGCTACAGCCGCATCTCCGGCGCTCCCAGCGTTTGTCTGGTGACCAACGGCCCCGGAGTCCTGAACCTGACCTACGGAATCGCCTCGGCCTACGTGGCCCACTCGCCGGTGGTGGTGATCGCGCCCTCCGCGTCCCGCAGCCACCAGAACCGCGACTCCACCCAGGAGTTCGACCAGGTGGCCCTCTTCAAGCCGATCACCAAGGCGGCTTTCGCCATCAACAAGACTGACCGTCTGCCCGACGCCCTGCGCCACGCCTTCCGCGTCGCCACCTCGGGCAAGATGGGTCCGGTGATGATTGACATACCCAGGGACCTGCTGCCCGGCGCCGAGATCGAGTTGGACCTGCTGGCTCCCGACGCCTACCGCCCCGGCCAGACACGTTCCCGGGGCGACCAGGCCCTGATCGAAAAGGCCGCCGCCGTGCTTTCGGCCGCCCAGCGTCCCGTTATACTGGCCGGCGGCGGCGTTCAATGGAGCAACGCCGGGGACGAGGTCTGCCGCATGGCCGAACTGACCGGCGCCGCCATCGTCACCTCCTACGGCCGGGCCGACGCCGTGCCCAACGACCACCCGAACTACCTTGGCCACCTGGGCCGGCTGGGGTCTCTGGAAGGCATCGAGGCGATGCGTCAAGCCGACACCATCTTGGCCGTGGGCACCCGTCTCAGCCAGTCGACCACCTTCTACGACCACCGGTTCATCCCGGAGGACGCCAAAATCATCCAGATCGAGATCGACCCCCAAGAGATCGGACGCAACTATCCCGTGACCGTGGGTATCGAAGGCGACGCCAAAGCGGTGATGGAAGGTCTACTCGAGAAGGTGCGGGAACGGGAGCCCCGGCCCAATCAGCAATGGGTCTCGGAGATCGGCGATTGGACCGCCCGCCGGGCGAGCCGCCTGCAGGACGAGGAAAAGCTCTCCGGCTCGCCCATGAAGCCCCAGCGGGTCTACGCCGAACTGCGTAAGGTCATGCCCCGGGACGCCATCGTGGCCTTGGACGCCGGGTTGGCCCCCAACTACGGGCAGGACCGGCTGAACTATTACGAGCCACGGAGCCTTCTAACCTCTCTGGACCTGGGAGGCCTGGGGTTCAGCTTCCCCGCGGCCATCGGCGCCAAGTTCGCCGCCCCGGACCGGCCGGTGATCAACTTCAACGGCGACGGCGGTTTCCTGTTCAACGCCCAGGAGTTCTCAACGGCGGTTCACTACAACCTGCCGCTGGTCACCGTCATCATGAACAACGGCATCTGGGGCTCGGAAAAGGCCTACCAGCGCTACGCCTTCGATGAGCGCTACGTGGGCGCCGACACCACCAACCCCCGCTTCGACAAATACGCCGAGATCTTCGGCGGCGCCGGGTTCTACGTCGAAAGGCCCGAGGATGTCGGCGATGCCATGCTCGAGGCCCTGAATTGCGGCAAGCCCAGCATCATCGAGATACCCATCGACCCCGACGAGATGCCGCGCCCAGCCCGGTTGGCCGAGGTCCAGGCCCCGCTTCAATCATGAGGAAATCCGGCATAGGTAAATTCGGCGGCCCCGCCGACTTTAAAGAAAAGCGGAAGATATTCACATGGAAGAAGTAATCCGGCCCGATGCCATTAATCTGGAAGACGACGCCGTGGTGATCCTGTGGGAGGACGCCCACCGCAGTCCATTTCCCCACCGCTACCTGCGCCTGCGCTGTCCCTGCGCCAATTGCGTGGACGAGATGAGCGGAAAGCGCACCCTGGACCCGGACACGGTGCCCCAGGACGTGAAAGCGGTGGACCAGATGCCCATCGGAAAGTACGGAGTGCAGTTCCTTTGGAGCGACACCCACTACACCGGCATCTATACCTTTAAGGTGTTGCGGGCGGCTTGTCCCTGCATCGTCTGCGGTGAGGCGCGGGCCAAGGCCAAAGGCGCGGAAGAAAGCTTAGATGGTCCTTCGACAAGCTCAGGATGAGCGGAAATCAGGTGTTCGCCCGCTCATGGTGAGCTCCGACCGGAGTCGAGAGTCTCGAT
>CAYMZL010000469.1:0-2304 GCA_964394825.1 uncultured Dehalococcoidia bacterium
CTGGGCGGGACCAGCGCCGACCAACTCCACTTTCCGGGTTTCGGGCCGGACGCGGCCCGGCTGTTGCTTGAGGGACGGAACGTGGCCGGATTCGGCACCGACACCGCCGGAGTGGAGCCGGGGGCCGACACCGGGTTTTCCGTAAGCCGGTTGGCCTTGGAAAAACACCGCATCGTGTTGGAGAACCTGACCAACCTTGACCTGTTGCCCCCCACCGGCGCATTGCTGGTGATCGGCCTGCTACGGCTGGAAGGAGGCAGTGGCGGCCCGGCATCGGTCACGGCCCTGGTTCCTTAAACGCGACGAAATCCCAGCGGTCTACAGCTTGGCGATCCCGGCCTTGGCGCAGTCCTCGTCCTCCTGGCTGGTGCCGCCGCCGACGCCGACCGCTCCATCGACCAATCCGTTCCGGAGGACCGGCGCGCCGCCCTGGCTGGCGATGCCGTGGCCGCCCTCGGCGCTCAGGATCCCGCTAACGATGGGCGATTCGGCCCGCTCTTGCAGCTCGCCGCTGGTGCGCCCGAAAGCCGCCGAGGCTACCGCCTTGCCCTGAGCGCCGTAAGCGCCGCCCCAGATCGCGCCGTCCATGCGGTTGAATGCGATCAGCCGTCCACCCGCATCGCATACCGAGACGTTGATCTTGATGTTGAACTCGGTGGCTTTGGCGATGGCGCCCTCCACCATCTTATTGGCTTCCGCTAGTGTAATGGCCATGCTGATGATTCCCTCCTCGAAAAATGTAGGCCCATTCTAGCGCAGGCGGCTCGCCGCGCCAATGGGAATAACCGACCGGTCCTAAATAGGCACGGTGTTATACTGCTAGAGGCTGTTTCAAAATCCGGAAATACGATTCGAGCCGTCCTTCGACAAGCCCCCCGATGTCCCGATGCCATCGGGAGGGAGACTCTTGACCTCCAGTCGGAGCTCAGGATGAGCGGAAATCAGGGGTTCGCCCGCTCATGGTGAGCTTGTCGAACCACCCGGAACCCTTGGAGATACAGACCACCAGTGCTGACCAAACGCATAATCCCGTGCCTGGACGTGGACGGCGGCCGGGTGGTCAAAGGCGTTAGTTTCGTCGAGCTCCGCGACGCCGGAGACCCGGCGGAGTTGGCCGCTTTTTACGACCGGGAAGGCGGCGACGAGTTGGTCTTTCTGGACATCACCGCCAGTTCCGATTCCAGGGACACCATGGTGGACGTGGTCCAGCGGGTGTCCGAGCAGGTATTCATCCCACTGACCGTTGGCGGTGGGATCCGCTCGGTGGAAGACGTGCGGCGGATGCTGAAAGCGGGCGCGGACAAGGTCTCACTGAACACCGCCGCGGTCAACGACCCGAAACTGGTCAGTCAGGGCGCGGCCGCCTTCGGCAACCAGTGCATCGTGGTGGCCATCGACGCCAAACGGGTCTCTTCCGCCACCCGCGAGCCCGATTCTAACGGAGAGCCCGCTCCGAAGTCCGCCGGTCCGGCCTTGGACGGCGGTTCCCGTTGGCAGGTCTACACCCACGGCGGCCGCACTCCAACCGGACTGGACGCGGTGAAGTGGGCGGTCAGGGTGGTCGAACTGGGCGCGGGAGAGATTCTGCTCACCAGCATGGACGAAGACGGGCAATTGTCGGGCTACGACCTGGCCTTGACCCGCGCCATCTCCGAGGCGGTGCCGGTGCCGGTGATTGCCAGCGGCGGGGCCGGTGAGTTGGACCACCTCTACCAGGCCCTGGACCAGGGAAAGGCCGACGCCGTTCTGGCCGCCAGCATCTTCCACTTCGGGACATTCACGATCGGCCAGGCCAAGGAATACCTCAAGGAAAAGGGGGTCCCGGTCCGGCCAAATTATCAGGCTAATGATCCGGGGACCGGCAGTCATGATATTTAATCCCGGTCTTTCGATCAAAGATAGGTAGCAATTAATGCCGCGAATCACGACTGTAATCTTCGACATGTATGAAACACTGGTCCAAAATCCCTTTGGCACGGGGAAAGCCAGCTTTGCCAAGACCATCGAGCAGCAGGGCCTGAATACCACCGTCGATGAGCTATGGAAGCATTGGCTGCCCGCGGACGAGGAGTTCCGTAACAACCGGGTAGAAACGGACCGGCCCTTTCAGAGCTATTTCGCAGCCTGGAAGGGCGGATTCGAACGTTCATTTTCGATCTTGAATCTGGACGGCGACGCCCAGGCCGCCACCGAGCAATTCTTTAGGGACCTTTCCCGGCGCGACCCATATACCGAGACCGACGAAGCGGTGGCGGAGGTGCAGCAGCGGCGCCGGACGGCCCTGTTGTCCAATGCCGACGACGG
>CAYMZL010000470.1:0-2290 GCA_964394825.1 uncultured Dehalococcoidia bacterium
CTCGATGCCCAGTTCCTGCTCCCAGGCGGCTGAGTCATCGCCACTTTCCAGGCTTGATTCCCGCATCTGCATGGCGATGCCCTGCTTGAGGATCCTGGTCGGCCACTTGTCTCCGCCGACCACGATAGTACCGCTGTCGATGGCCGCCACTATCGCCGTTTTGTACTTCTGATGGGAGATACATTCCTTGGTGGCCACGAACCGGGACCCCATCTGCACGCCCATGGCGCCCAGGGCGGTCGCGGCCACGTAGCCGCGGGAGTCGACGATGCCTCCGGAGGCAATCACCGGGATGGCGATGGACCCGACCACCTGGGGCACCAACACCATGGTGGAAACCTTATCGACGCCCCGCAGGCCGCCGCCTTCAAAGCCCTCGGCGATGACCATGTCAACTCCCTGGGCCTCGGCGCCGCGGGCGTGCCGCACCGTCGTCACCTGGTGGATGACCGTCATGTTGTGCTCTTTCAGGATGCCGGTGAACAGCGCCGGGCTGCCGCCATAGGTGATGGCGATGTTGATGCCCTCTTGGGCCGCGGCCTCGATCAGTTGCTCTATCTGGGGGTGGGGCAGGTGGAACGATACGCCGAAGGGCTTTTGGGTCAATCGCTGGACTCGGCGGACCACCGCGTGGAGATCCGCCACCGGGTCGCCGCCCGGCTCAACCCCGGAGGTGGGATGCAAAACGCCCAACCCGCCGGCATTGGAGACGGCCGCGACCAACTCTGGGTTGGACACCCAGGGCAGTCCCGCCTGCAGGACCGGGTAGGAGATACCTAGCGCGGTGCTAACCGGGGTCCGTTTCATCTAATCAATACCTATCCAAGATCCGCTGACAGTTTTCATCGCGCAGATTCGTTGCCGGATTTACCGGTTCTAATCAGCCCGTCTCGAAGTTTGACCGATTGTACGGCCACGCCTGGGTGGTGTCAACTGAATTCGGATACCTTCAAAGCCGCATTTGGTCCGCATGGCATTGGCATATTTGGATGGTGTGTATCTTGCTCCTATCATGGCCAAGGGCACAGTGTCCTGCTGGCCAGTATTTTGCTTGCTCCGGCAGCTTGGGTAGGGGATAATACGGGCCCAAGAGCGGCCGGCATATTGGCGCCCGGCCCAGCTTCATCCCGGGATAATCTGGAGTAAACGCGTATGTTAACCCGAGACGACAACGAAACGCTGACCCGTACCGGCCAGGGTACGCCCATGGGCGAAGTCATGCGGCGTTACTGGGTGCCCGCGCTACTGGCCACCGAGCTTTCCGAGCCCGACTGCCCTCCGGTGCGCGTACGCTTGTTGGGCGAGCAATTGGTGGCCTTCCGCGACACCCAAGGCCGAGTGGGCCTGCTGGACGAGATTTGCCCCCACCGGCGCACCTCACTGTTCTTTGGCCGGAACGAAGAGAGCGGACTTCGTTGCGTCTACCACGGCTGGAAGTTCGATGTGGCCGGCAATTGTCTGGACATGATGAACGAACCACCGGAAAGCGAATTTCCCAGCAAGATAAAGACCACGTCGTACCCGGTTGTCGAGATGGGAGACCTTATCTGGGCGTACCTGGGACCGGCGGAGAAGCAACCGCCCCATCCCAAGTTCGAATGGACCCAGGTGCCGGAGAGCCACCGCCTGGTGACCAAGAACTGGCAGGAATGTAACTGGCTCCAGGGCCTGGAAGGCGGTATCGATACCGCCCACGCGCCCATCCTCCACCGCCGCATCAGCGAGAGCACTAACCGGCCGGGCATCTCCATCAACACCGACCTGATCAAGAGCGAGGCCCCCAAGCTGGATGTCGACCGCACCGACTACGGGTACCGTTATGCCGGTATACGTTCCCTGGGCGACCGGGGTAATCTGATCCGTAGTTATCACTATGTGATGCCTTTTCACCAGTTGCGCGCCCTCCAGTTCGGGACGCAAGGCCAAGGAACTCGCCAACTCGTCGCCGGGCACATCTGGGTGCCCATGGACGACGAGAACTGCATGGTCTACAACTGGGTGTACAACTTTGGCGGCCAGCCGCTCACCGATCTCGACCGTGAAGAGGAGGTCCGGCTGGGCCGCGGTCCCGGTGAGGTGCTCCCGGACTTTAGGACCAAGCGCAACAGATCAAATGATTGGATGATCGACCGCGAGGTCCAGAGAAACGAGACCTTCACCGGCATCGAGGGCATCAACACCCAGGACCAGGCGATCCAGGAGAGCATGGGGCCCATCTTGGACCGCTCTAAGGAAAACCTGGCCGCCAGCGACATGGCCATCGTCATCGCCCGGCGCATGCTGTTGGGCG
>CAYMZL010000471.1:0-2282 GCA_964394825.1 uncultured Dehalococcoidia bacterium
TTGGCGAATAGCCTGGCCTCCACCGCGCCCATCCCACGGGCGCCGCCGCTGATCAGCGCCACCTTATTCTCCAGACGCATGGCGTTCTCCCCCTGTTTTTTTACTTGTCCCGGCTATTGGGCGGTGCGGCCGCCGTCGATGACCAACTCGGCGCCGGTGACGAAGGACGATTCATCAGATGCCAGGTACAGCGCCCCGTAGGCCACGTCCTCCGGCTGGCCCAACCGCGCCAGGGGTGTGGGGTCCAGCCGCTCCGTCTTGAACCGGGGGTTGGCGATAGCCTCGGCGGTCATGTCGGTCTCGATGACGCCGGGGTGGATGGAGTTGGAACGGATGCCCTCCGAGGCATATTGGATGGCCGTGGACTTGGTGAACAGCCGCACCGCGCCCTTGGACGCGTTGTAGGCTGAAGAGAAGGGGTTGCCCACCAGTCCGGCCACCGAGGAGATATTGATGATCGAGCCGCCTCCGGCTTTCCGCATGGCCGGTATGGAGTGTTTGGCGCCTAGAAAGACGCCCTTGGCATTGATGTTCATCACCTGGTCCCACTCGTCGGAGGTCGTGTCCTCCACTGGGTGGCTGCGGTAGATGCCCGCGTTGTTCACCAGAACGTCCAGCTTGCCGAAGCGGCCCACGGCGGCGGCCACCGCTTGCTCCCACTGGGCTTCATCGGTCACGTCCAACGGCACGAAGATGCACTCGCCGCCGGTCTCGTTGATCTCGGCCTCAACCCGTTTGCCCTCTGCTTCCAGCAGGTCGCCGATGACTATCTTGGCGCCTTCTTTGGCGAAGAGTTTGGCTTCAACGGCCCCCATGCCCTTGGCGCCGCCGCTGATCAGGACCACCTTGTTCTCCAGACGCATCGCGTTCTCTCCCGATATATGCTTGCGCAGATTTTAATGCCTGGCCGCCCTTAGTCAAGGGGCGGCAACTAGGCCTGACGTCCATTGACCGGGCTAGGGGCCGCCGATAAAATGGCTGCAACGCCATATGGAACCAGTACCCGCCACACCTTCTGCTACGAACCCCTTTTCACGGCGTCATCTCCCCATCTTTTTGGCCGGTGCCGGCATCGTCTTCTTGATGGCCTGCGGCGGCACGGCAGAGAGAGCCCGTGACTTCGAAGTGGTCCAATTTGACGGCGCGGTCTTCCGGTTGTCCCAGGAAACCGAGAGCCAAGCCGTTGTGTTGAATTTCTGGTATCCCAGTTGCCCTCCTTGCCGCGCGGAGATGCCCGCCTTCGAGGCGGCCTGGCAGCAGCTTAAGGACAGTCCGGTGCGGTTCCTGGGGCTGTACGTCCCTCAGGGGTTCGATTCTGAGCAGGACGCCCGGGACTTCGTGGACGAACTGGGCCTGACCTTCAGCTTCGCCACCGACCGTCTGGCCCGTATCGCCGAGGCCTACGAGTTGGAGTATTTTCCCAAGACTTATTTCATCGACATGGAAGGCAAGATCGTCGCGACCCATATCAGCACGCTGAAGCCGGAGGAGATCATCCGGCAGGTCCGGGCGCTGATCGGAGACCCGGCGTCATAGGGGCCCGTCCCGGTGGCCAGACGCCGTCCCAAACCGCCCCATGAACGTCTTAGACTGGATCTTGTTGGCCATCCGCTGGGGACACGCCCTGGCCGCCGTGGCGTGGGTCGGCGGCGGCATCTTCTACCTGATGGTGTTGCGCCCAGCCATTCAAAGGGCCCAGGGGCTGCCCGCCGCGACAACCCGGGAGATCGGAGTCGAGTTCCGGGGCCTGGTCAGCACCGCCATCGCCGTGTTGCTGCTCACCGGAGTCATCCTGACGGTTTCAAGGCTGACCGAGGACGCCGTAACCAGCCCCTACGTGGCCGTGTTGGTGGTGAAGATAGTCCTGGCGTTGTACATGTTTTACGTGGTCCGGTTCATGCGCCAGGACAGCTATCCCGAGGAGCCGGAGTTGGGAGACTCGCGTTGGCAGCGGCTGCGGGGCCGTCTCACCGGCACCACGGCCCTTTTGGTGATCGGCGTTGCGGTGATAGGATTATCGGACGTGCTGGACGGTTTGCTGGAGAACGCCCTGGTGTCGTGAGCGGCCACAAGATTGGAGATTTGATGAAGAAAGACCTGATGGAGATACTGGCCTGCCCGGTATGCAAGGGCGAATTGGAACTGCGCTCGGAGGCGGAAGAGGGTGATGAAGTCATAACCGGCAGTCTCATCTGCGCCGCGTGCGACGAGACTTACCCGATCGAAGACTCCATCCCAAACCTGCTGCCGCCGGACCTACGCCGGGAGTTGGAGTAGCTTAC
>CAYMZL010000472.1:0-2279 GCA_964394825.1 uncultured Dehalococcoidia bacterium
ACTCACGCCCTGGGAGGCCGAAAGGTGGCTTTCCTGTCCTTTCCAATCCTCCTCCGGTATGTCGGGGAAGAAGTTGCAGAGGTCGAACTCAAGGAGTCCGTCCGACAGTGACGTGATTTCGACGTTGCCGATGGTCAGCTTGTTGTTTGGCATTTCGACGCTCCATTAAGAGGTGGTTGCTTTCGATGTGTTTGGCTGCATTTGATTGAACGTGACCGGCAGATTATAAGCGGGGTAATCCAGGGTGGCAATCACGTCGTCGCCGGCTGTGCCGCCCAAATGTCACCCTGAGCTTGGGAAGGGTCTCGTTACCATCGACGAGGCCTGTGGCGGAGCAACGAGATTCCTCGTCGGCTGCCGCCTCGTCGGAATGACAAGGCTAAGCCGCGGCCCAATAGAATCTCCCCCTTTCGTAAAGGGGGCTGGGAGGATTTACGCAACTCCACCGCAACCCCGATCCTAGAAGAACACCTAGCCTCGGTGGTCTGCGACTACCTGGCCCTCTTTCAGGACCAACTGCAGCTTTCGAAGGTTCTCGATGTTTTCCAAGGGGTTGTCCGCGACCACTATCAGGTCGGCCAGCTTGCCCGGCTCCACGGTGCCCAAATCGCTGCCTACGCCGCAGAGTTCGGCGGCGTTCTTGGTGGCCGCGGTCAGCGCCTGCCAGGCGGTGGCCCCGTTCTTGACCCACAGGCCCAGTTCCAGCAATGCCGAGTCCCGCATCGGCGAGATGTCCGACCCCAAGGCGATCTTGACGCCGGCGCTCAGGGCCGCTTGGAAGGAACGGCGGTGCTCGTCTGCGGCGGCTTCAGCCCGGACCACCAGACTGGGCGCCAGGTTCTTGCGGGCGGCGTAGGCCCTCTCGTGCTCCGACGTGGCGAGGCCGGGGGACAGTTGGCTGATGCTCAGAGTCGGCACATACCAGGCGCCGCTGCTGACGAAATCGGCGATGCATTCCTCGTCCGTGATGTAGGCATGCTCCACGCTGTGGGCGCCCAGCCTGATGGCCATCTTCACCGCCTCGGGATTCGTGGCGTGGGCCATGACCTTGAAATTGCGCTGACGGCAGAGCGCAAAGGCGGTCTCGATCTCCTCGGGCAGCAGGAACGACTCAGTGTGCCGGTCCCACCTGGGGCCCATGATGCCGCCGGACAAGTTGAGCTTGATGTGGTCCACGTCGTGCTTCATCTGGTCGCGGATGGCCTGGGCGTACCCGTAGGGGCCGTCGCACTCCCGGGCGTGCCCGGAGGTCAAGAAGTGGCCGCCGGTGGTGGTCAAAAAATGGCCGCAGGCGAAGACCCTCGGCCCGGCCGGTCCCGGGCCTTCAAAGGCCCGGCGCCAGGCCACGTCCATGAAATGGCCCGCTCCGCCGCTGCGGACGCCGGTTATGCCCGCCTCGATCAGGCCTCTTTGTAAATTTTGGCCGAACGCGGCGGTGAGCTGTGCTACCGTGGTGCCCGCCGGGTTGGGGTGCTCGGGGTGGATATGTACGTCCCACAGTCCCGGCAGCAGATACGAGCCTTCCAAGTCGATCAACCGGCCGCCCGGGGTGGCGGCGGGTGGGCCGCCGTCCCGTACCTCCAGGATGCGCCCGTCCTCGATCACCACGGTGGCCTGGACCTTGGGGTCGGGATTTACGCAGTCGATGACATTGCAGTTGGTCAGTATCAAGCGCAAGGGGAATACTCCCAGTTAATTCCGGGTTAACTCAATGTGATGCACCGGGCGGGATCCGACTCGGCCAGGACGGGAGCCGGATGCCCGGTGTGGATGTAATCGGCCAACAACTTGCCGGCCATCGGTCCGCGTCCGAATCCGGAAGACGCCAGGCCGGTCAGGACAAACAGGTTCTCAAGATGGGGGACCTTGCCGATCATCGGCTTCCCGTCCATGGAAAAGGGCATGATCCCGGCCCAGGTGCGGCTGATGGGCAATCTGCCCACCAATGGAATAACCTCGGCCGCGTGGCCCCGGTTCACCTCGATGCCCTGGGCGTCGGGGGTGTAGTCGTAGCCAGCCGACCGGCGGTCGCCGCCGAAGATGATCTCGCCGTTCCTGGTCTGGCCGCCGTATAGGTGGCGGGTCCAGCGGGTATCCCCGTGGTGAGTCAATTCCGGAGGAAAGCCGTCGGTCTGAGGCTGGAGGTCCGATTCCATCCCCCGACGCGTCGGGGTCGACCCTTGGCCGGAGCTCCAGTCAAATGCAGACTCCGCGGAGCCAATCACATGGAATATGCACGGCGGCACCGGGTCGGTGGCCCACATCTGGCCTTTGATGGG
>CAYMZL010000473.1:0-2274 GCA_964394825.1 uncultured Dehalococcoidia bacterium
GACGAGGGCAACACCCCCGTTTTCTCCTGCCCGTACCACGGCTGGAGTTACGCCACCGACGGCAAGCTGGTGGGAGTCCCCTACTTCAAGGACGCCTATAAAGAGCAACTGGACAAGTCCAAGTGGGGACTGGCGGAAGTAGCCCAGATCTGCAACTACAAGGGCGCCATCTGGGCCACCTGGGACAAGAGCGCTCCCTCCTTCCTCGAGTACATCGGCGGGTTCCAGACCTACCTGGATTTCCTGCTGGACACCTGGGACGGGGCCGGCGGGGAGACGGAGGTCTTCGGCGGCGTCGAGAAATGGGTCATTCCGTGCAACTGGAAGTTCCCCGCCGAGAACTTCATCGGGGACCGCTACCACAACATCAGCCACCGCTCGGTGGACATGGTGGGGTTTGGCCCCAGCGGCAGCGGACGGCGCGACAACCAAGAGCGGGAGGGGGCCACCGCCCTGGACATCTCCTTCCCGGAGCGGGGCCACGGGACCATCACCTTCCTGCGGCCCGACGACCAGGTGATTCCCGGCTATCAACACTCCAAGATCGTCTCGGAGTACTTCGCCCACTGCGAGGCCGAGCGCCGCAAGAACTACGGCCAATGGTCCCGGCTGATCCCCGGCCCCAGCACCGTGTTCCCCAACATGTCCTACCTGCCGCGGCAACCCAGGACCATCGCCGCCTGGCACCCCCGCGGACCCAACAGCCACGAGGCCTGGCGCTGGTTCCTGATGGACAAGAAAGCCCCGGCCGAGGTCAAAGAGTTCCTGCGCCACTACTACATCAGCTACTCTGGCCCCGCCGGTCTCACCGAGCAGGACGACATGGAAAACTGGAACTACGCCCATAACGCCAGCCAGGGGGTCATCGCCCGGCGGCACCCATACAACTATCAGATGGGTATGGGATTCGACCCCGAGCCGGTGGACACCGACGGTCTGGATATGCCCGGCCAGATCCGGAACGTGACGGCGGCCAAGGCGACCGAACACAACCAACGGGGCTTCTACCAGCGGTGGTCCGAGTTCATGAACGCCCCGGACTGGGATACCCTGGCCACCTGGCGCAACGGCAACGGAAAAGGGCACTAACGCTTAAACGAGCCCCGTCGGCCAAGAACCGAGATTTCAAAGTAGTCGAGAGAATCCCTTCCCCCTCCGGGGGGAAGGTTAGGATGGGGGCGTCCCTCTAGGTACACCCTTATCACCGCACGAAATACCAGGCCATCACGGAGGCCCAGCGTTATGACAACCATCGAATCAAACATCGCCCAGCTCTTGCTCAAGAACGAGATCGAGGAGTTTCTCTTTCAGGAAGCCGAGTTGCTGGACACGCGGAACTTCGAGGAGTGGCTGGACCTGCTCACCGACGACATCCGCTACTGGATGCCCATGCGCCGCAACGTTAAGTTCGGCGAGCTGGACCGGGAGTTCACCCGCGAGGGCCAGGACATCAACTGGTTCGATGAGGGCAAGGACACACTGGTGCGCCGGGTGAGGCAGATACTCACCGGCGTCCATTGGGCGGAGGAACCCCTCTCCCGCATCTGCCACTTCGTAACCAACGTGCAGATACTGAACGCGGTTCCGTCGGCCTCCGACCCCACCGAAGTTTCGGTGAAGTGCCGGTTCCTCGTCTACCGCAACCGGGTGCAGACCGAGACCGACTTCCTGATCGGCAAGCGGGAAGACACCCTCAGAAAGGTAGACGGGGCCTGGAAGATTGCCCAGCGCAAGATAATCTTGGACCAGAACGTTCTGCTGGCCAAGAACCTGACCTTTTTCTTCTAAGAGACACCAAAATCCGAGACAGACTACGACCGGTCTCTATCGGAAGCACACCGGAGAGAGGTATTGAGATGGCTGAAGTAGTAAACCTGATGCTTCTGGAAACCGGCGTCAAAATCGCCACCACCGCTGGGGCCACGGTCGAGGTGGTGGAAAACCCCAAAGACGGCGTCTGGGTTTTCGCCAAGTATCTGACTTGCCCCGACGACCCGTCCCTGGAAGGGACCGAAGACATGTTCTTCGCCCAAGACATCGTGGAAGTGCTGGACTGATGACGAACTCCCGCTCCACGCAACCTAGCCACGATCAATTGCGGGAAGCCTTCCAGGCCGGTTTCGATTCCATCGACGACGGCGACGGCTTCTATTCCGGGTTTCAATCCTTCTTGGAGAACCACGGCTTTGGGATGCGGGATGATATCCCCTGCACCTGCTCGGACAACGGCGCCCACGGCCACCAGCCGGAGTGCCGGTGGGTCAAAGCCTGACC
>CAYMZL010000474.1:0-2272 GCA_964394825.1 uncultured Dehalococcoidia bacterium
GCCGCTGTCCACCATGAACCGCTGCACCTGGAAGGTGACGTCGGCGTGCATGTCCGTGCTGATGGGGCGGGCGCAGCTCACCGGAATCCCGTCCTTCACCAGGGCTGCGGCCTGTTGGCGCTTGGCCGGTGTGATGAGGTTCAGACAGCCGAGTTGGTCGTCGTCGCCCCAGCGTCCCCAGTTGCTGAGGGACTCCATCCACTCCAACACCTGAGCTTCGCCGGGTATCTGCCGGGAAGTCGCTTGCGCCATGGTTCCGCCTCCTGTCTATCGCTATGATCGATCTCTCTCGTTCCGCCAACGTAGGGGCATCCCGATTCCATCGGGACCGTGCCCCTACGTATTGTTTGGGTCAAACAGCGGGGTGCCGATGAACCCAGGAGTAGGGAATCCCGATGCCATTGGGACCGTGCTCCTACGCATTGTCTGGGCCGGACAGTTGGGCACCGATGAACCCGGGAGCGCCGCGCAGGAAATCGTTTACGGCCAAAGCCCTCCGGCCCTCCGATTGGACGGTCCTTAGACCCAGCAGGCCCTGCGCCGTCACCACTGCCGCCGGAGCAGCCGGGTCCCCGGTTTCGACCACCAACCCAATGTCCCCGCCGCCGGACCCCGCCGGCAAGACCGAGACCTCGACGAGTTTTACCCCGCTGCCGTTCCAATCGGTGAAGAGTCCCGGCCACGGGGTGAAGGCCCGGGCCCTCCGCTCCAATTCCTCGGCCGCCAGAGTCCAGTCCGCCAGACCGTCGGCCCGCGCCAGTTTCCGGGTCACGGTGGCCAGGGAACCGTCTTGGGGCGCCGCTTTCAGCTCTCCGGACTGCCAGAGGGGGAGGCTTTCTTGCAGGAGTTTTCCGCCCAGGTCGAAGAGGGTTACGGTCAACCTCTCCGTCGTTTCGTCCCCGGCCAGTGGGTGTTCCTTCCGGGCGATCAAGGGCCCGGTGTCCATCCCTTGGTCCAGCAGCATCAACGTGACCCCGGTAACCTGGTCGCCCTCCAGGATGGCGGTGGCCACCGGGGAGGGGCCGCGGTGCCGGGGCAGCAGCGACGGATGGATATTCAGGCAACCCAGGGGCGCCAGTTCCAGGACGGGCGGCGGTAGCAGCTTGCCGTAGGCGGCGACGATTATCGCGTCCGGCTCCAGCGCCGCCAACTCGGCTTGCGCCTCTGCCGAACGGAGACTGGCCGGCTGGAACACTGGAATGCCATGTTCCAGCGCAAAGTCTTTCACCGGCGGTGAGTGGGGCCGGCGGCCCCGGCCCGCGGGGCGGTCCGGCGGGGTGTAGACCCCCGTCACCTCCCAGCCGTCCATCCCGGTCAGACCGGCAAGCACCGGGACGGCGAAAGCGGGGGTGCCCATGAAGACCAAACGCATGGGGATCAAAAACCTCGGGGCCGACGCTTGGGAATCAGACGTTTGTGTGACCGACGATTGGGAGCGGCGGAAACAAACAGCCGTTACCAACTCCCAATTGTCTTGACACCTAAAAATAGGTGTTGTTAAAATACCTTAACCGCTTGGCGGAAATAAATGAAGGAGGTGAAGGCGAATGATTGAATATTTAACGCGCAGGGGCGATGGTAGGCATCAGTCTGGACACGACGAGGTGATCGTTTCGTAGCCTACAGTTCGAAATAAGAGAACCCGTACGTCGGGCCCAGGCCAATGTCTACCATCGCCCCTCGACCCCGGTTTTTTCCCAGTAGGGCGAGCAAAACCCAGAGTTGGCCGGGCCCGGCTTTTTTTTGCCCGCCAGGCCCGGCAATTCTTGAGACTTGGAAAGGGAACCATCTGGTTCCCTGGCCGGACTTGGATGGGCGTCTCTTCCCTGAGATAGGGATGCACTTAATTGAGACCGGCCGATTGACAATAAATTACCCTCCCCTTAAAATCGCCACGCATGGGCGCCACGATGACGGCGCCCCGGAGAATAGGACATAAATGATTCGGATTCGGCTTAGCAGGGTCGGCAAAAAAGGCCGGCCTTCTTACAGGATAGTGGTCGCGGATGTTACCGCACCCAGGGACGGTTCCTACCTCGAGTGGATCGGGAATTACGACCCCATGGCGGACCCGCCCGCGGTGACCTTGAAACAAGACCGCGCCGCCCATTGGCTCAGCATGGGCGCGATTCCCTCCGACGCAGTTTCCAGGATACTGGACCGGAACGGTCTGATGGAGCGTACTCCGACCTTCAAGAACACTTCCAAGAAATCCGGCGCGGAAGAAGGCGCCGGCGGCGCTCCCGCCGCGGTAGCCCCGGCAGAAGAAGCT
>CAYMZL010000475.1:0-2262 GCA_964394825.1 uncultured Dehalococcoidia bacterium
AAAGACCATGTGGGCGGCCCCGTCTACGTGGACCAATTGGCCGTCGGGCAGGACTCGGACCATCTTCTCCGCCGTCCCCAAGCCCAAGGTGTCGGTCTCGGAGCCCCTAACGATCAGGACCGGGCACTTGATCTTGGGCAATTCGACCCAGAGGTCCGGCTGAGGCGAACCGGTGTTGTTCCGGCGCTGCTCCCGTATCTGAAGGTCGTAGCGCCAGCCGGTCTTGCCGTTGGGCAGCTCCTTGGTGGCGTAGGTCAGGCGGCGGCGGAGGACCCGTTCGGAGCAGAACCGGTTCTGCTTATTCTGGTAGGCGAACACATCCTCGAAGGATTCGAACTCCTCGGGAACGTCCTTTATCTCTTGGGTTATTCGGGCCGAACCTTTGGGGTCCAGGTCGGGGCCGATGTCCACGATGACCAGCTTCCGCAGCTTCCCGGCGTTGCGGCCGGCGAAGGCCATGCTGTTTCGCCCGCCCATGGAGTGGCCCACCAGTATGAATGAGTCCAGGCCGACGGCTTGGCAGAAGCCTTCCAGGTCGGCCACGAAGGACCGGCTGGAGTAATCTCCGCCCGGCGCCCAGTCGCTTTCTCCCCGTCCCCGTTGGTCCAAGGCCAACACATGGTAGTCCTGACAGAACTCGGCGGAGACATCGTCCCAAGAGTGGCAGTGCCCCCGCAGTCCGTGGAGCAGCAGGACCTTGGGCTTGCCTTCCATGCCCCAGTCCAGGTAGTGCAGGTTTATCCCGTCTACGTTGACTGTCTTGTCCTTGGGTTGCACCGATGTGGCCATCTCGTCTCCTCTAGGCGTGCCGAATTGGGCAACAGTTTAGCACACGCCGGGCGTTCAGCCGGTTGACGGCGGGTGTGCTAAGCTGGCCGAAATCCACCCCACGGGATATTCGCGGGACATTCTATGAAAGCGATCCAGGTAACCGGCCCGCTGAGGCTGGTTCTGACCGACGTGCCGGTCCCCGAGCCCGCGGACGGCGAGATGTTAGTCAAGTTGGAGGCCCTGTCGGTCTGCGGCACCGACATGACGCTCTACCGCCACCCCCAGCCGGAGGAGTCCTATCCCCTGGGTCCGGGGACTCCCTGTCACGAATGCGCCGGGACCATAGTCCAGAGCGGGTCGGTGGAATGGCCCGAGGGACGCCGGGTGATTTACCTGCCCGCGTTGAACCTTAATGGCGGCGCCGAATACGTGGTGGCCCCACCGGAGACCCTGGTGTCTCTGCCGGACCAGGGGGACATGGGCGAATGGCTCATGTGCCAGCCTTGGGGCACTGTGTTGTACGCCCTGGAGCGGACCGGGCCGGTCGCCGGAAAGAATGTGGCCGTCCTAGGCCAGGGGTGCATCGGGCTCCTTTTCACCATGACCCTGAAGCAGATGGGGGCGCGCAAGGTGATTGCCGTCGACCCCCATGACCGCCGTTTGGCGATGTCCCGGAAACTGGGCGCGGACCTGACCATCAACCCACTGCGGGCGGAACCGGAGAAGATTGTGCGGGAGGTGTTCGGCAACCAGGGGGCCGATCTGGTGGTGGAAGCCAGCGGCGACGCCGGCGCGTTGGACCAGTGCGTGGCAATGGCCCGGATGCACGGCACGCTGGTTCTGTTCGGGATTCCGGAGGAGAAGGAGGTCACCTTCGACTATCTGGGAGCCATCTCCAAACAACTGACCATGATCGGCACGGTCAGCGCCACCTGCGAAGCCCCGGCCAGGCCGATTCAACGGGCAGTGGACCTCCGGGCCAAGGGTGAGGCCGACCTATCATGGCTGATCACCCACCGCTTCGGCTTCGACCAAGCGCCCACGGGATACGAGCTTTACGCCAGCCGGGAAGACGGGCTGATCAAGCTGGTGCTGGAAGTCTGACCATATCGAGCATGCGAGCGGCGAATAAGGTAGTCGGTGGGCGAAACAAGGAAATCGAAGTGTTATGCTGACCGGTAATGATAGTTGGGATTCCGGTTATTAAACTTTTTCTCCGTAACCACCAGATTGCGCATATCAAGACTGGAGGGTTCCAAATATGAAAACAGCCAAGGAAGAAGTGCTGGAACTCCTAGAGCAGTTGCCGGAGGACGCTTCCCTTGAGGATATCCAGTACCACATCTACGTTCGGCAGAAAATTCAAAAAGGCCTAGACGCCGGGCGCGAAGGGAAGGTCGTTAATCAGGAGGAAGTTGAGAGGCGCATGGCCCGATGGCTCGAGAAGTAATCTGGACCGAGCCAGCATGGCGGGACCTGGAAGCAGCCGCG
>CAYMZL010000476.1:0-2258 GCA_964394825.1 uncultured Dehalococcoidia bacterium
GTTTCTCCGGGCCATGCTGCTCTCGCGGGTCCACCGGTGGAACAGGTTGGGCACGACCAGGGTCAATGAGGCAAAGGCCAGGAACACCAGCCCGGTCCGCAGGTCGATGATGGCCATGAACGCGAAGATCAGCACCGGGGCCAAGGCCGCCACGATCATCTGGGGCAGGTACCGGCCGAAGAAGGCCTCCAACCGCTCCACGCCCTCGGCCAGGGACATCAGCACGTCGCCGGTGCGGCTCTGGTCGAAGTATCCGGGGCCCAGGGCCAGGCAGTGGCGGTACAACCTTTCCCGCAGCGCCACCTTGACGATGCTGGCGGTGTGGTGGCTGATGACCTCCTGTAGGTATTGCAACCCGCTCCGCAGCACGGTCAGACCGGCCATGGCCACCAGGGGCCAAGTCAGGCTCGAGAACGCCGCCCCTTCATGGATGACGCTGACGATGACCACCGCGGCGACGGCCAACCGGGCGATTCCGGCGGAGACGGCCAGCATGCCGACCAGAGCAGCCAGTATGATCCGCCACCTGACGCCTTTGGCCAGGGCCAATAATCGTGGATGCAGATACATGCGTTACTCTCTCCTATTGCGGGTAGACGGCCCCGCTGGCCCCGTCGAACACATTGCTGACGTCCAGGCCGGCCACCGCGCCGGCATCTCCGCCCAGGGCCGGGATCATCACTTCTATGTTCTGGCGCATCAACCCCAGGTAGGAATGTTCCGGGTCGCCTGGTTTTCCCGGCAGATCGTCATCGGCCAGCTCGTCGATGAACCGGGCATTCGCCTCTTCGGCGATGGCCTCCAACACGTCGCTGGAGAAGACTTCGGAACCGAACACGGCCGGCAGGCCCAGAGCTCTAAGCTGGTCGATCAATTCGGCGACTTCTTTAACGGAAGGCTGGGAGAAATTGGACGGTTGGACCGCCCCGATTACCTCCATGCCATACTGCTTGGCGAAGTAGGCCCACGAGTCATGGTAGGTCAGCAGCTTGCGGTTCTGTTCCGGGACGGTCGCCACCGCGGCCCTGATGGCCAGGTCTAGCTGTCCGATCCTGTCCCGGAACCGCTCCAGATTTTCTCCGTAGTATCCGGAGTTGTCCGGGTCCATCGCCGCCAACCGGCCGTGGACCAACTCGGCGTAGCGCAAGGCCAGATTCGGGTCCGGCCAGAGATGGGGGTTGGGGTGGCCAGCAGTCTCCGGAAAGGTGAAGTCAAATTGCCAGTCTTTCCGGGAGATCGCCTGATCGCCCAGGGACAGGATCACCGTTTCTGCTTTCTTGTTGGCTTTGGCCAAAGCCAAGGTCGGTTCCTCCAAGAAAAGGCCGTTAAATATGATGAGGTCAGCTTGGGCCATCAGTTTGGCCATGGACGGCGTCGGCTCAAAGGTGTGGGAGTTTACGCCCTCTGGCACCACGCCCTCCAGTTGGATCCGAGAGCCTCCGATATTTTCAACGATGCTGGTGATCGGCGACACCGTGGTCACCACCTTTAACCGTTGGTCTTCCTGATTCCCATTTCGAGATTGTCCGGCCGTCCCGCCGCCACAGGCGCCGAGGACCAATGCCACAAGCAGAAGTGCCCATGGTCTGGGGCCGCGTAAGATGTGCTCCATCTAGTTCTGAATCGCTTCCTCATTTTGGGCTGCTTTTCCGGCTTCCTGGCATTTGGCGCAGATGCCGCTGACGGCAAAATGCTCTAGGTCCGGCTCAAAACCGAATTCCTTGTTCAGGGTGTCGCGGAACTCCGCCAGGTAATGGGGACTGAGGTTGAATGCGCCGTTGCAGACCCGGCAGACCATGTGGTGGTGGTGCCCGTCCGGGTCGGTGAGCTCAAAGTGCAGCCGGTCGCCGATGGCCACCTCGGTCACCACGCCCAATCCTTTGAAGAGGTGCAGGGTACGGTAGACGGTGGCGATGTCCATGTAGGGGTAGGCTTTCTTGGCGGCCTGGTAGACCTCGTCAACGCCCATGTGCCCGCTGCCGGAGGCCTCACTGCCCGAGGCGATGATGGACAGCACTATCAGCCGTTGGGGCGTCAGCCGGTGGCCCTTGAGGCGGAGGGTCTCGATGGCCTTGTCATGCTTGATCATGGTTGCCTGTTCTGATGGGTTGGATCGGGAAAGCCAACATGCGAATAAAAGTTATTGCAACCATTTGCGGTTACTAATTCTAGCATTAAGCGGCGGGTTGTCAACTAGAGGCTGTTTCAATATCCTGTTCGACCTGTTGTTGGGTCCTTCGACAGGCTCAGGACGAACG
>CAYMZL010000477.1:0-2243 GCA_964394825.1 uncultured Dehalococcoidia bacterium
GCAAGAACGCCTGGCCAGCCAGGGTTCGGACATGGAATTACAGCGGGCGCTGGCCGCGTTCCAGCGTGCCCAGGTCCGGGTCAATCTGGTGCGGCGCCGGAGGCCCCGGACCGGCCAGCCTACTCCCGGACCCTCCGCCTAGAGGGAATATTGACATTTACGCTGAAGGCATCCGTAGGGGCAGGTTTCCAACCTGCCCTTTTCGTTCGCGGCGCTGGATGGCGAAAAAAGAACCTGCCTGGATGAGCACCAAGATTCTGGCTGGCAGAAGCATGGCTTACGAGTGGGAGGGCGGGTTTTAAACCCGCCCCTACGTCGTTGGATAGGTTTTATATTTGATGGCGAGCAACACAGAATCCCAGGTCCTCCTTCGTCATTCAGGCGAAGGCCGGGATCCAGGAATCCCAGTTCTTCATAGCAGCGTGCGTTCAAAAAGAGGTAGGGGCACGGCAATGCCGTGCCCCTACGCGCCTCAGGTCAGCGGGGTTAATCTTCGTTGATGTAATAAGTCATCGACTGGAGCGACAGCACCGGGTCGATGTTCCGTATCCGGATGCCCTCCCGCACCTGCGGGGTGATCGGCGCGTAATTCAAAATGGCCCGAACGCCGCAGGCCACCAACTGGTCGACCACGTTCTGGGTGTACTCCACCGGGACCGCGACGATGGCGATACTGATCTTTTCTCTGCTCACCACCTGGTCCAACTCATCCATGTTCCGCACGACCAGCCCACCAACGGTCTCACCAACGACCTTGTTGTTGAGATCGAACGCCGCGACCAACTGGAACCCGTCGGGGTTGAAACCAGGGTAGCTCAAAATTGCCCGCCCCAGGCGGCCGACTCCGACCACGGCGACGTTCCAAGGGGAGTTGATGCCCAATATCTGCCGCAGGTGGTCCAACAGGTCGTGCACACTGTAGCCTCGGCCCTGCTTGCCGAATCGCCCGAAATAGCTGAGGTCCTTGCGTATCTGGGCGGGAGTCACCTGAAGTTTCTCGCCCAGTTGTTGGGAGCTAACTACCTGGGTCCCGTCTTCCAGCAGGCGGTTGAGTATCCGCACGTATTGCGGAAGCCGGCTGATGACGACCTCGGGCACTTCCGAGCGGCTCTGTCGAGATGCGGAGTTGGGAGCCATTGCGTTTCAGTTCCTTCACCGGCGGCTGACTGTGGGCAAAACTACCAAACCAGACGACCAGACGGTGAACCGGGATTCTAAATAGGCGATCGACGGCGTAAATTCGGATTGCGCCTGCCTATAATCTATAATGTCAGTTCAACGCGAGTCAAGAACACGCCCCACCAACTGGAGCCTCTTTCAGGCACGGCGGGGCCGTCGATTGGGAGGTCCAATTGCACGTAGGCGTTTGCCGCATCATGCTCCATCTGCCCGAATCAAGCAGCCTCAAGGACAAACGGCAGGTGGCCCGGTCTCTCTCCGCCCGCATCCGCAACAAGTTCAACGTTGCGGTGGCCGAGGTTGAAGACCAAGAGCTGTGGCAGCGGCTGACCCTGGCGGTTTGCTGCGTGAGCACCGACCCGGCCCATGCCAACGAGATGGTCTCCAAAGTGGTCGCCTTCGTCGAAGAGTCGCGGCGAGACCTGGAATTGCTGGACTACCAGACAGAGATTATTTCAGGGGTCTAACGCCGGCTCACTGGACGCCGGCGAGAAACGACTCTATAACCCCCCAGTACTGCTCCGGTGAAATTTGGAAGGTGTCGTTGTGCCCCGCCCCTTCCAGTGCCTGAAACTGTTTTGGCTGGTTGGCGGCTTCATAGAGTTTGCGGCCCTGGGATATGGGAACGGTGTCGTCCAAGTCGCCGTGGAGCACCAGAACGGGGACGTTTAGCCGGCGGATGCGGGATATGGTGTCGTAGTGGTTCCGGACCAGCCATCCGACAGGTGGGAAGGGCAGTGTTAGCTTGGCCATATCGCGCACGGAGGCAAAGGGCGAGACCAACACCATGGCCATCGGCGGCTGGGTCAACGACAGCTCCACCGCCACCGCCGCGCCCAGGGAATGCCCCAGATAGACTATCCGGTCTTGGACCACGTCGGACCGGGAGCGCAGATATTCCACGGCGGCCCGGGAGTCCAGGTAAGTGCCCTTCTCCGACGGTGTGCCTTCGCTCTCACCGTAGCCCCGGTAATCGAATATGAAGATGTTGTTCCCGGTGCGGTGGTGCGCCAGGGCCAGCTCATCGACCCGATGGCCAATATTGCCGCCGTTGCCGTGGAACC